>NZ_JUEI01000001.1:0-156243 GCF_000802655.2 Paenibacillus sp. IHB B 3415
TACGGTTTGATGAGGAGGGGCTGGGTCATACCAGCCTTTTACTCTAGTAAGATTAACCTGTGCTCTGGAGTGGACGCTCCGCGAACGGACCGTTGTTCCAATCGCTCTGTGCTCTCCAGAATTTTTTCATTCCCTTTAGCTGTGAAAATCCGGAGACCAAACTTATGAGACAGCCTCGTTGGTTTACAGCGTGATTATAGTGTGATTCCGCCGTCGTTAACTTCTTACCGGCTTTCTGGATATTCCCTCCAGCACCTCATGTGAACGACCGTATTTGCACATGGCGTCACATTCACACTGCAGATCCGAGAATAAAATATAAGATATGTGCCCAGCGTTGTTCTGCTGTAAGGAAGGACGCAGCAGCTGGGCCTGAATTTCTTTTTCCCGGCTGTCAGGAGAAATAAGGTATAAACTGCATTCCGGCTCATTCAGTGATAAGGCTAAATCGTATAGTCTGAGAATGCCCGAATATATAGAAGTGCTTTTCTCCACTTCAAAGGCAGCGATCATTCTGTTCTCATCATCAAGCCAAAGCACATCAATGAAGGATATAGTGTCAAAGACTGCTTTGGATACCTGAAGCGGAGGCAAAACGGGCAGTGAATGTTCGCCGAGCTTTGCATTGTTCCATTGTCTCTTGTGATCATTCTGAGCGATCCATACCTTATATCCGAGCGAACGGCCTAATCTTGCCAGATGATATTGCATTTCGCTATGTGCATTTTCTTCACGGATGTCGTTCATGATCTCCATATGACGTTTTAACTGGGTTTTCTCCTGCTTGGCAGCCTCAGACTCCAGAATCCGCTCTGCATTACCGCTTACAATGAGACGGCCGGTGCCAATTTCAAACACAAACCCTCCAATAGCGCCTAAATCATTGGACAGCAGGGAACGTTGTTCATTATTCATTTGGAGCAGACCTTCACGCATTTCCAGATATGCAGTCCATGAACCCAGCTTGATTTTCTGGCCCAGAAGTTCGTTATAGCCTTTTACAATTGCAGTATTGAAAGGCGGGAATAGGGTGGGATGAAGAAAATATATAATATTGGCTAAAGCAGGGCCCAGCCCTTTGATATGTACACTGTCGAGTTTATAAATCTCCTCCAGAATTTGCTTCTCCTGGCTGGCTTGCTGAACTGCCTTCAGAAAGCGTCCAAAAGCGAGCTGATGGACATCATTCTCATAAATATCCGGAATACGCAATTTAGGTTTCCAGTAGAAGGCATGAGCCGCTCCTTCAAAAATCTGTTTCTGCTCACAAATGGCGGACATTACAAACTCCAGGGATGAACCCTTATAATCATTGCCGAATGTCCGGGCTTCAATGCTGCGGATGACGTCTGTCAGTCCGTTTTTGATTGTACGGAATGCCTTTAACCGCTCGCTATTATTCAGAAACCAAGTGTTGTAAACAGACTCCGGGTCTGCCTTATAAGCTTTGATACGATCTGTAATATAGTGATTGTCCATGCCGCTTATCCTCCAGATACCATAGTATCCATATTGTACAGAAGCAGCAGTAGGTTCTCAGTATACTTTGTTGCTTCATTCTTTCTACACATTTGTCCTATACACTTCTAGTTATTCGCGAGAGCAACTTGAATGGAGGGACAATGATGAAGAAAAGACTGCTGACGGCTACCTTTATCCTGCTGCTTGGAGCTACATTGGCGGGTTGCAGCCCGGGCGCAGATAACAAGGAAGAATCAAGCGCTATCACTGCACAAACAGCGGTAGCTACACCATGGATCGCTACCAAGAATACAACACGGATCAACACCTCTGACCCTGTTCAGGCGGCTGTGCTGGTCTCCCGGACCTTATGGACGGCTGAAACGAAGAGCAACCGGCCATCGTCTGTAGTCCTGACAAGTGTGGATAACTGGCAGATTGCGGCGGTAAGCACGGACCTGATCCACCATCCGAGCAACGGTCCGGTGCTCTTTTTCACCAAAGACGGTGTGCCGGATGAGACTCTTACTGAATTGAAGCGGCTGAAGCCGCTTGGTGCGGACGGCAATGACGGCATTCAGGTTGTAATTGTCGGGCCTTCGTCTGAAGCTGTCGAGACTCAGCTCAACTCGCTTAATCTGAAGCTGGACAAGATTGAAGGGGATGATCCAGCCGCAGTGGCAGGCGCTATTGATTCTTACTATGCGAAAGTGTCAGGCGAGCTGCCGCAGAGTGTAATTATCGGCTCGATGGATAGTCCTGAATATACCCTCCCGGCCGTGAACTGGATCGCCCATATGCCGGAGCCTTTACTATATGTGGGAAAAAGCGTAATCCCGTCTGCAACAGCAGACGCGCTCAAGGAACGCGGCGGAAGTGCTGCAATCTATATTCTGGGTCCCCAATCCGTCATTTCAGCAGATGTGGAGGAGCAGCTCAAGCAATACGGAACGGTTACGCGCATAGCGGGAGAGGATCCTTATGAGAATGCCATTGCCTTTGCCAAATTCAAGGATACGGCGAACGGCTTCGGCTGGGGAATCACTACTCCCGGACATAACCTGTCCTTGTTGACTACGGATTCAACGATGCTGGCAATTGCCGCTGCCCCCTTCTCCCATCTGGGCAAACACGCGCCGCTGGTCTTCATGAAGCAGGACGGATTGCCGGATTCTCTGATGAATTATACGATGGAGCTGCAGCCCAAATTCAAGGATTCACCGGCTGAAGGCCCGTATAATCACGCGTGGCTGACTGGCGATGCAGCAACGATCAGCGCCGCGGCGCAGAGTGAGATCGATGACATGCTGGAGATTTCCTCCGCCTCCGGTGATAATCCGCACTCGGGGCATTAGACAGAGCAAGCCCGCAGCGGGACCCGCTGCCGGCCTCTTTATTTATATATCAAGTAAGAAGGCATAACCGTTTCCACTTGGGTATAATGAATGCACGAACTATTAACCAGTACACGAAAAGGGTGAACGGCTTGTCCAAATCTCAAATACTTATAGTAGACGACGAATGGAATATGCGGAATTTGCTGCGTATATATCTGCTGAACGAGGGCTTCACCACCAGGGAAGCGGCCACGGGGCAGGAAGCCATCCGCATGGCAGGGCAGCACGAGTTTGATCTGATTCTGCTCGATGTGATGATGCCTGACATGGATGGCTGGCAGGTCTGCCGTGTGATCCGGGAGCAGAGTCATATCCCCATCCTGATGCTCACCGCGCGTTCGGAGATTAAGGATAAGGTGCAGGGGCTTGGCATCGGCGCGGATGATTATCTGACTAAGCCGTTTGAGCCGGAGGAGCTGCTGGCCCGGATACATTCGCTGCTCCGCCGTTCTGCGCTGACGCAGTCACTGGCGCCCCGGGAAGAAGTACTGGAGTACCCCGATTTGCGGATTTACCCGGAGGCACGCGAGGTGCGTGTACAGGGCCAGAACGTTGATTTTACGTTAAAGGAGTTCGATCTCCTGGCCTTGCTGGCGCGCAGCGGACAACGGGTATTCACCCGCGATGAGCTGGTCGAACGGCTATGGGGCAACGATTACGGCGGTGAAACCCGGGTCATCGACACCCACATCAAGAATATCCGCGAAAAGATGCAGAGAGCGGGCCTGGCGTATAATCCGGTGCAAACGGTATGGGGCCTCGGGTATAAATTCCAGGTCACGGGTAGTCCGGATGAAACATAATATCATCGGCTCCAAGCTTGGGCTGGTCATCATGTCCGTATTCCTGATCGTGCTGCTGTCTCTGGGCATGGTGATCGACAGGATGTTCACCAGCTTCTATTACAACGAAATGAAGACGGAAACGGAGGAGCTGGCCTCCCATTTCACGGTCATGGCCCAGTCCAAGGAGTCCACGACCAGCCAGATGATGACGACGTTTGCTGAATTCTCCAATGTCAGTATATTTAACATTCTTCCTGATGGCCGTACGAATCTGCATTCAGGCGTTCACGATTCTGCGGACCGGGCGTTCATCCGGACCGGGGATCTTACAGACATTTTTACCGGCAAAACAGTCAGCTTCCTGTACAAAGATCCAGCGGGGCACCGGTATTTCGTCACTGGACAACCTATCACAGGTGAGGATGGGGTCAGTTCGGCACTGTATGTAATGTCCTCTACCACGAGTATGGAAGAATCGCTGGCTTCAGTGCGCAATATTCTGCTGCTCGCGGGGATTGGCGCGTTCCTTTTGGCGCTCGGCATCACCTGGATCATTGCCGTGGTCCTGTCCCGTCCGCTTCTGCAGATGCAGAGAGCCACCCGCAAGATCGCCGCCGGTGAACTGGAGACACGCCTTACCATCCGCGGCAAGGATGAGATTGGTTTCCTCGCAGGAGCCATTAACGATCTGGCCGTTGACCTGCAGCGTTACAGGGATACCCGCCAGGAATTTCTGGCCAATATCTCGCATGAACTGCGGACACCGATTACTTATCTGCAGGGGTATGCCAAGGTAGTGAAGAGCGGGTTATATGAGACGGAGGAAGAGAAGGGGCTGTATCTCGACATCATCGATCAGGAAGCGCACCGGCTGCAGCACCTGGTCGACGACTTGTTCGAGCTGGCCAAGATGGAAGAGGGCAGAATTCCGCTGAACCTGGAACAGGTCAATCTCAGACAGATCGTGGATCAGGCGGTCCGCAGGGTGGAATTACCGGCGAAGGAGAAAGGTCTGCTGCTGACAGCTTCGTACGATGGCGGGCAGGAGGTAAGAGTATTAGGCGATGGCAAACGGATGGAGCAAATTGTGATGAATCTGCTGGAGAACGCTGTCCGCTATACCGAAAAGGGACAGATCAGGGTGAATCTAAGATTCACTCCGGACTCAGCAATATTTGTTGTAGAGGATACGGGAATCGGTATTCCGGAGGCGGAGCTTCCCTTTATTTTTGACCGGTTTTACCGGGTAGAGAAATCCCGCTCGCGGCAATACGGAGGCTCCGGCCTCGGGCTTTCAATTGTGAACAAGCTGGTCGAGCTGCTCGGCGGTACGATTGTGTTTACAAGTAAGGTGGGCGTAGGAACACGCTGTGAGGTTGTTTTTAGGAGATAACTAAGAATTATTTAGACTTATACCTTGCAGGATGTAATCCCAATTCGCATAATCATTCATATCACCGGGCACTTCCAGAACGCAGACATTGCTGATACCCCATTCCGCTTCTCTTGTTAGGGTAAGGCCGGGTATGGGATTTAGGATGAGTATTGTGAATTTCTTGTTGTTTAAAAGTTTTGATAATATCATGTGCAGCTCCAGCACCTGTTCAGCGCTTGCAAACCATCTGACAAATAAACTATCGTCGCTGCTGAGCAGACTGTTCCAGAACCGGCTGATCCGGTATTCCAGCTTCAGTCTGTAGGCGGGATAGGAAGCGCTCCAGCCCTGACCTGTAATAATCGGGAAATCGTGGGCGGAGATGATGTTATACAGAGAGTCCCGTATGAAATAGGATTGTGACAGATTGTTCCTGGAATGATCCAAATACACGGGATCTCCATCATCCAGCAAAAAATGGGTCTCATTCAACGGATGCAGATTTTTGAAATCCATAAAGTTCTTGAACTCATTCTTTAGAAGCCGGTTGACATCGGCCAGTGAATACGAAATCATCCAGTCTAGAGGCATTGAGAATTTCCGTAAACCGTATCTCTTCAGGTTAATTGCTGGCGCACAAGATGAACCTAAGCTGACGATCAGCCCATAGTCCTTTTTGACTTCTTGTAGTTTCATGAATTCACCCATTTCTATCCAGACTCAATCGTTAGTAAATCATATACGTGATGCTCCGGGATTGATTGGACGGATGAGACAAAATTCAGCGGCACACATGCTTCGGATAGCTGAGAGGCGATCTCATTCTGACGGGTTTGTGCGTAATGAAAACAAAAGGTGCCCGGGCAGCTATTTCTATAGCCTCCCCGGACACCTGTCAATCTTTTATAGACTTGGGTGACTCAACTCTTAGTGGCTCATGCCAGCCATTCCGCCCATAATTTCCGGATTCACCATCCCGAAGATCATGGCGATGTGGGCAACAACGAGGAAGCCGCTGATCAGCAGGAAATGCAGCTTAAGCTTGCTCTCTTCACTGCGTTTGCGGGCGATGAGACCGAGATCCAGCAGGGCCAGAGGCAGCAGGAAGATGACTCCGCTCAGATAAAAGCTTACTGCAACCACATCCACCCAGGTGTGCCATTCGCCATTTGCGGTGAGCGGGATGAAGGCGGTAGGGAACAAGTACAGGAAAACTCCGGTGAAATAGAGTCCGGCAAGAATACTGCATACCCGGTTGAACGCTCTGAGCGGCCCGTTCAGCTTCTTGGTGAATAGAATAATAAACTCCGTAACCGTAATCGTCTCGGCAAAAATCACGGGAATCGCCATAAAAAGAATCAGATTCCATGGCTGATTGTCCGCCAGCAGGGACATATAATGCGTCATGTTCATGTTACATCCTCCAGGTTCAAATATAGCTTACATAGTGATGTTAGTAGATAAGTGTGTGGAAAGTATGAAGAAAGGAAGGTATGATGGACAAAGTTAAACAGGAAGGGAGCACGAACGGAAGTGAAGGACGCGTTGCATCATATTTTATTTGATCTGGACGGCACATTAACCGACCCCAAAGAAGGCATTACCAAATGCGTGGAATATGCGCTGCACAAGCTAGGGATCGGGGTGGAGCATCCCGACCTGCTGATCCCGTATATCGGCCCGCCGCTCTATGATTCTTTTGTTCACATCCAGGGTCTGACACATGAAGCTGCCCTGCAGGGTGTGGACTTCTACCGGGAGCGTTACCGGACGCTCGGCATGTTCGAGAACAGTGTGATTCCAGGGGTTCCGGAGTTACTGGAGAACCTGCGGAATCAGGGGTTCAGCCTGTATGTGGCGACATCCAAACCCACGGTCTTTGCTGAGGAAATTCTCCGCCATTACAAGCTGGATCACTTCTTCAAGTTCACCGCTGGCAGCAATCTGGACGGGACACGCTCGAAGAAGCGCGAGGTGATCCAGTATGTGCTGGACCAGAATGATATTCCTGCCGCACAGGCGCTGATGATCGGGGACCGGGAGCATGATATTATCGGGGCGAAGGCCTGCGGTGTACCCTCCATTGGCGTGTTATTCGGCTACGGTTCAGAGGAGGAATTATCGGCTGCCGGAGCGGATTATATTGCTGCTACGGTTGAAGAAGCGGGTATGATTATTTCGCGGATTTCAAGTGAATGATATTAACGGATAGATTGCCGGGGGGACAGCGGCATAGAACTATTTTTTCATTGAGGTATTGACTTTTAGCGAAGGCATTCAGTATTATGTAACCAGCAACACCATATCTAAGGCAATGACCAGAGACAGGATATCCTCCCAGGACTGACCAGAGAGAGAAGTGCAAGGTGAGAGCTTCTTACAGAGACCAGCCGGATGTTACCCCTTTGCAGCCGTGACACTGAACCCTCCTGCTGTTAGTGAGGCTGTAAATGCCACCGACCCATCCCCGTTAACGGATGCCATGAGGATTGTGCTTATCACGTTTCCGCCGAACAGCCGGGGGTCCGTAGATACATAGTCGAATTAGGGTGGAACCACGAGCTTAGACGCACTCGTCCCTTTCCGGGATGAGATGCGTTTTTTTGCGTTCAATATACACAAACAGAAACCTGAAGAAATGGAGGCCACAATCATGGAGATTCAAGTGAAACTGCCGGATGGAACAATTAGGAGGTATTCGCGTAACACCACAGTTGCGCAGGTTGCGGAGTCAATCAGTGCAAGTCTGAAGAAGAATGCGGTAGCCGGTAAAATCGACGGCAGGCTCGTTGACCTTGATCACCCGGTTGAACAGGATAGCCTCGTTGAAATTATAATGGCGGACAGCAGTGAGGGTCTAATGATCCACAGACATAGTACTGCTCATCTGATGGCCCAGGCTGTCAAACGGATCTACGGGGATCAGAACGTTAAATTGGGTATCGGTCCGGTCATAGAGGATGGATTCTATTACGATATTGATATAGCACGGCCGTTGTCCGTGGAGGATTTGGGTGCGATTGAGCGGGAAATGGAGAAGATAATCGGAGAAAATCTGCCGATTCTGCGCCGGGTTGTCAGCAGAAGTGAAGCGATGGAACTGTTCCGGCAGCTGGAGGAGCCCCTAAAGCTTGAACTGCTCCGTGACCTGCCGGAGGATGCAGTGATCAGCTTGTATGAGCAAGGAGAATTCACTGATCTGTGCCGGGGGCCGCATTTGCCGTCTACTGGCCGGATCAAGGCCTTCAAGCTGCTTAGCGTAGCGGGAGCCTACTGGCGCGGGGATTCAGATAATCAGGTGCTCCAGCGGATCTATGGAACTTCATTCTTCAAGAAATCTCAGCTGGAGGAGCATCTCCACATGCTGGAGGAAGCGAAGAAGCGCGACCACCGCAAGCTGGGCAAGGAACTTGGGTTGTTCATGTTCTCCGAAGAGGCGCCGGGCATGCCGTTCTATCTGCCGAAGGGCATGATCATCCGTACAGAGCTGGAGAACTTCTCGCGTGAATTGCAGAGGTATAGTGGATATGATGAGGTCCGTTCACCCCTGATGATGAACAGAAGGCTATGGGAGCAATCCGGGCACTGGGATCATTATAAAGACGAGATGTATTTCACAAAAGTAGATGAAACAGATTTTGCGCTCAAACCGATGAACTGCCCCGGACATATGCTGATCTACAAGAACAGCCTTCGTTCATACCGGGAGCTGCCGATCCGGATTGCTGAATATGGCCAGGTCCACCGCCATGAATTCTCAGGGGCGCTGAATGGAATGATGCGTGTCCGGACTTTTTGCCAGGATGATGCCCACCTGTTTGTCCTGCCGGAACAGATCGAGGATGAAATTAGCCGGGTGCTGGAGCTCATTGATCAGATGTACAAAGTATTCGGTTTCGAGTACAAGGTGGAGCTGTCCACACGTCCGGATGATTATATGGGGGCTGAAGAACTCTGGGATCAGGCGGAGCTGTCGCTCGAACGCGTGCTGAAGAACAACGGGATCGAGTATCGGGTGAACGAGGGGGATGGCGCTTTTTACGGGCCTAAGATCGATTTCCATGTCCTTGATGCCTTGAAAAGAAGCTGGCAATGCGGTACAATCCAGCTGGATTTCCAAATGCCGGAGAAGTTCGATCTGACTTATATTGGTGAAGATAACGGAAAGCACCGTCCGGTAGTCATTCACCGTGCTGTATTTGGCTCCATTGACCGGTTCATGGGCATTCTTACAGAGCACTTCAGCGGAGCATTTCCGCTGTGGCTGTCTCCCGTGCAAGTCAAGCTGCTGCCTGTATCCGGGGTTCATGCTGATTATGCCTTCCAGATTAAAGGCCAGCTGCAGGCTGCCGGACTGCGGGTTGAGCTCGATGTGCGGGATGAGAAGCTGGGCTACAAAATCCGTGAAGCACAGCTGGAGAAAGTGCCTTATATGCTCGTACTCGGAGATCAAGAACAGAACAACGGTACTGTTTCCGTACGGGGCCGTGCGGAGAGTACACAAATACCGCTCAGCGTGCAGGAATTCATTCAGCTGCTGGCCGGCCAAATCGCAGATCGGAAATAAATTGCTTCATTAAATAGGTAGTCAAAGGTCTGGAGGGCTGATGCATGATTTCGAAGAATGCTGAGCAACTGGAGGGCGGTGTGATCAGGCTTGTGCCCCTCATGGAAGAGCATAAGCCGGAGCTGGTTAAGGTGCTGAACGATCCGCTGATCTGGGAATATACCTGGAGAAGGATCAGTACAGAAGAGCAGGTAGGGCAATTGATAGACGCGGCACTGGTGAATAAGGCCAAAGGTACGGATATCCCTTTTGTCATCATTGAGCAGGCCTCCGGCCGGATTGCCGGTACTACACGGATCATGCATCTGGACCGGAGACACCGCAATGCAGAGATCGGCTGCACCTGGATTTCGCCGGATTACTGGAGAACCGCAGTGAACACGGAGTCGAAGTCACTGCTGTTGAAGGTATGCTTCGAGAAGCTGGAATTAATCCGCGTTGACTTCTCTATTGTCAGTACCAACCTCCGGTCGCAGCGGGCGGTTGAACGGATTGGTGCTGTCCGGGAAGGCGTGCTGCGCAAGCACCGCCTCACTTCTGACGGCATGGTTATGGACAATGCGCTGTACAGTATCATTGATGACGAGTGGCCTGCGGTGAAGGCTAATCTTGATTATCTGTTGAATGTGAAATATAAGTAGCTGCATCCATCCGGGTGCCCAAGCGAAACTTAGAGGGGTCCCTTTGCGGGCTCCTCTATTATTTTTTGCAAATAGCCATATCTGTGAAACATTGATATAATAGAAAGACATGAGGATAGAAACATACATTCCCATTTTTTATGGGTCCTAATCATTTACTCAACGTCTATATCTCTGTATGTTCTGGCCCATACTTCACCCTTCGGGGAGGATTTGGGTTTATGCTATGTTGTGAGGGTGAAGGCATGAAAGAGCGAATCAAGGAAGTTATTGAGAGTAAGTTTAGGAATTCACGCAAAACCAGAAGTATTATTAAACTTGGAGACCTTGTGGAAGCAATACAGGAATCCTTCGAATACCGGGGTGACTACGACGAAAGTGGTGGAGGATTCTCGGCGTTTCAATACGGGATTATACAGTTAGTTGATGAAGGATATTTAACAGCCATGTCTAAACCCAAGCAATACATGCATACAAAACTGGACGAAGTCTACTGGTTGGCTGCACCAGTTTATTCTCTGGCAGGCTGGAGTGAAGCTGCTATGATGCGGGTCATCGGTGCCAAAGAGCTGAATTTGGATTATTACAGGAATCATCCTGAAGCGCAGTCTGCAGTCGTGTGGGAATACATAGAGCGCATATATCATTTTTTGCGTATGGCAGAGGACAGAGAGACAATAACTCGTGAGGAGCGTTCGCTGGAGCTTTTTGATCAGGAGAAGTTTCTCTCGAAGCCCGAAGGCAAGCAATTTCTAACCAGGCTCGGCATGAACCTGGGGATGCTTAAAGCAGATATTGTATATGAAGATTTCGAACATTATAAGACACCGAATAGACCTACACGGAAGGTACTGATCTCGGAGAACCATTCATTCTACAATTCCGCAAAAAGATTGATGGTGAACGGACTAACGGTATGCGGATTGCAACCGGATATGCTGATCTACGGGGAAGGCTGGAAGATCATAAGTAGTCTGTATTTTTTGAAGGAACGGGTGGATCATCCGCTTGAAGCTGAGTTGTTCTATGTTGGTGATATGGATAAGACGGGCTGGGATATCTATGGAAATTTGAAACGCAGCTATCCAGAGCTGAATATTAAGCTGGCACTCCCGGTGTATAGTTGTATGCACAGCAAGGCCCATCAATCATACGATTACGAAAAAGAACAAAACGACTGCCCTCCTCATCATTTGAAGATAGTGCGTGAGGAAGTTTCCACTGTTCCCGAACTGCTGCTGTGCATGAATACACTGCTTAAAGAGAACAAGAGGATCCCCCAGGAAGTCCTAAATTATGAAGTGATGGCGAGGTTGGCTGGAGCATGAACTGGAATGATTTTGGAGAACGGAATAAACGGCTGAATCCCCTATGGAGTCTGGGGGCAGGCATGAATCTCGGCGAGCTTCAGCCTTATAAGGAAATGATTGCTCTAAGCGTGCTGCTGCAGGTCTATTATCTGGAGCTGGAATCGAATGAACAGAGATCCAGGGAGGATCTGGTCCAGCTGACTTGGAGCTCGCTTGAACGCTTCGGCATCGCGAGGCTCGGCAGTCCGGAATCGGTGGAACGGCTGGTGGACGGGCTGCTGTGGAGCGGAGGCGGCGGGGATTTCGAGGCAAACTATTATGATGATCAGTCCCGTCAGATGGCGGTGCAGAAATACAAATATTTCACAGTGGATGAAGATGCCACCCGGACCAGCTGGGAAGAGAACGGGACCACAATCTACCGGCTCTCCGAATATGCGATGGAGCTGATCTTCATGAGCCATGAGATCATTGATGAATTTCAGATCAGCATTAAGCTGCTCGAGATTCAGATGCATATCAAGCATGGACGGGTAACCCGGGCGATGCAGGATGTGAACGAACTGATCTCCCGGGTGCGGAAGATGACCCAGCAGCAGCAGGAATACCGCAATGCGCTGCGCCGCAATCCGAAGCATATCTTCAGCGAATATGGCGCCCAGCGGCACCAGCGGCTGGAGGAGATTCATCAGCAATTCGACGAGGAACGCAAGCATTTCGATAATATTCACCGCTCGCTGGCCCGGCTGGCCAATGATGAGAAGGATGTCATCGACTTCAATGAGCTGCGGCTGCTCTCCGAGCGGGTCGAACTCTCCCGTCGAGTGCATGATGAGCTTGCCGAAGTGGTACTTAGCATTTTTGAAGCGGAAACCAATCTCAGGCTCAACTTCCCGGAGCTGTTCTGGGGTGCCGCCGGCTTCAACTTCCGTACCCATGTATGGGAGGAATGGGTGAAGCCGGAAGGGCTGCCGGATGGAGACAGCATGGAAACCCTGATCAGCGGGCTCTTCTCTCCCAGCCAAGACTTCATTTATCCGCTGGCCTGGGCCTGGGAAGAGCAGGATGTCGGCTTCCTGCCTGACGAATTGCCGGACGACCCGGATGAAGCCGGGGAGGAGGAAGAACTCCACTATGTCCCCAAAAGCATACCGTGGACCGAGGTGTCTGAGCTTTGGCTGCCGGTCTTCGCCGGACTGGCAGAACAGGGAAGCTTTACATTCTCGACAGAGGCTTTCTCTGAGGATGAACAGCGGCGCTGGGCGGATACCCCCAATGCGGTAGACCTGTGGGTTCAATTTTTCCATACCGAAATTAAGGTGCAGGAGCAGGAAGCGGAAGGTCACGGCGGGGCCGACGAATGTCAGAAGCTGATTGGGCGTCTGATCGCGGACCACCCGGAGCTTGAGACCTTGCGGGGCAAAGTGCTGCGGACAAGAATTCTTGCCGGGCAGCAAGGCAGTGTCCGCTGGCCCGGCCTGGAGATCAGTCCTTATACCATTACTATAGTAGAGAAGTGAGATGATTCAGCATGAGTTATTCGTTAGAGCAAGTACAACAGGCTTCACGGCTGTTCTTCGACCTGCTTCGCCGCAAGGTGATATCACTTGATGATCCCGCTGCTGCTGAATGCCTGCAGGATACCGTCGCTTATGATGCCTTAGAATATGTAGCCAAGGAAGCCGGCTGCCGGATTATGAATTCCGGGCATCGTCTGCACCTGCTCGTGAGTCCAATGGGTTCCGGCTTTGCCAGCAACTTCACACAGCTGCGCAATAAATATTCCCGCATCGAACGCAAGACGCATCTGCATATCATCAACGTAATTATTCTGGTGTTCCTGGCTGAGATGGATCAGGATGAGCAGCATTTCAAGCCGGGTCAGGACAGCATGTCTTACATACAGCTCTCGGATCAGGTATCAGCCTTGTTCCAGACATGGATGGACATGGACGAAGACGGCAGCTTCAGCAAGCAGTGGCGGCTGGATATCCAGGCGATGCACAAAGTATGGAGCAGCCTGTATATGCAGACCAAAAGCCAGGAGGAGGGCGATTCGCTGACCCGCGGCGCCGGCTCACGGATCGGCCTGATCCATGAGGGGATGAAGCTGCTGGAGGAAGAGCATCTGGTATTCATCTCCGAGAATGAGAAGCGGATTTTCCCCCGGGAAGAGCTGTATGAGCGGATGCGTTATCTCTATCATGATGTGGACCGCTATAAGGAGCTGAAGGCCCTGATTGGCCGGACACTCAGCGAGAAGGAGGAGGAAGCCCATGCCGCGCATTGAGCGAATCCGCATCGCCGGACTTAAATATGAGAAGATGCTGAAGAAATATGAGGATATGATCCTCGACCTGTGCAATGAGGAAGGCCCGTCCAACACGCTGATTACGCTGATGAACGGCGGGGGGAAGGGCGTGCTGCTGCAGTCGATATTCCAGCTGCTGATGCCCAAGGCGGCCTGGGGTAAAGATAACGAGAACCAGGTAGAAGCCTTCTTCCATAATCACAAAAAACAGCTGAAGCCCTATACGTTCCACGTTGCCATCGAATGGCGGCTGGACGAGCCGGAACGGACAGAGTACATAACCACCGGAATCGCAATGACTGCCCAGAACTCGATGGATCAGCTGGAGATCAAAGTAGATTATCTGCTCTATGCGCTGCTCAATTATGATGAGAATGCGGAGCTTACGTTGTCTACTCTGCCGCTCTATGATCACGAGCTGAACACTCCGGCCAGCTTTGAAGCGATTCAGCAATTTGTCCGTGAGCGGCGTAATGAGATCGTTGCGTACGGCAGCCACAGCTCGGATCTGAAGAAATATTATGCTTTTCTGGCGGACCGGGATATCCATATTGATGAATGGCGGAATATGCGGAGAATCAACGGCGAGGAGGGCGGAATTAAAGGCTATTTCCAGAAGAATGATGCCTTCACCAACCATAATCTGTTCGAGAAGCTGATCATTCCGGAAATCGGGTCCAGTCTGAACGGCAGCATGCGCGAGGATGAAGGCTCGCTTCAGCGGATGTTCATAGATTCCGCTACGGTTGCACAGAGGCTGCCGATGCTGGAGCAGAGAGAGCGGGCTTTTGCCGAATTCACTTCACTTGCCGCCCCGCTCTATGAGGCCGTCAAGCAGGGGACTGAGGCTGACCGCAGCTTTCAGGAGACCGAATTGTTCGGACGGCAGCTGTACACGGTGATCTATGATGAGCTGAAGAATGCCGAAGACAAGCGCCGCAATACTGCGGATGAGCTGGCCGGGCATTATCAGGAAGCGAAGCAGCTTAAATTTGAGACGGATAATCTGAAGTATCTGAAGCTCAAGGAAGAGCGTGACAGCAAACAGGATGATTTCAAAGCGGTCTCGGATAATCAGGCACGGGCTAAGCAGCGGCTGGAGGAATCGAAGATCAAGGAAAAGGATCTTGAGGTTGCCCATTATTTAGCCAGACGCAGATTGCAGATCCGCCAGATGGAGCAGTGGCAGAAGGAAATTGAAGCCATCGAAGGTTCCCTTGCGATGAAGGAGCGTCAAGAGGTTATCCAAGCGGCCAAGCAGGAGCTTCGCCTGCAGTGGGATGAGGTCTACAGGTTGTGGCAGGCGCGAATTCTGTTCTTCAGCGGCCGCCAGCAGGCTCTGGGTGCAGAAGAGGCCGTTCTGCGCAAAGGCCGGGAGGCATTCCTGCTTGAACTCGGCGGACTTGAGGGCAAGATTCATGAATTGACGGCGCTCATCCGCCAGTATACCGAAGATCTGGGAGTGTTCGCTTCCCGCCACGGGCAGGAAGCTGCCCATTCACCGGCAGCCGCCCTTCAGCGCACGCTGATTGCAGCCAGAAGCATTGCCGAGAATATCGTTGCCCTGAACGAGCAGCGCAAATCCGTAGAAGAAGAGAAGCTTGCCCTGCATACCCGACATACACGGCTGACTGAGAAGCTGCAGGGGGCTGCAAGCCAGGCGGAGGAGCTTACGGACCGGATTGAAGCCCAGATGGGCAAGGAATCACAGCTCTGGTCACAGCTTGTAGTTCTGCTGGAAATGTATGAAGAACATCAGCAGCTCGGGACGACAGCATTGTTCGAGGCCAAATCACTTATCCAGGAACGGTTCATCCGCAGGCTGGAGGATGCCGAGCAGCAGACGAAGCGGCTCAGACGGGAATACTATAATCAATTGCTGGATGTAGAGCTGCAGCAGGAAGCCTATTGGCTGCCTAATAATGATATCCTGACAGTGAAGGATGCCCTGGATGCCCTGAAGATCAGCTCCATGATCGGCAGTGCATATCTGAACGACCAGTCTTACCTGGTCCGTGAAGAGGAGCTGGAGCGTCATCCGTTGCTGCCTTACGGGCTGATTGTAACGAAGCGTGAATCGGCTAAGCTTCAGCCTGAGCTGCTTCAGGAGCTTCTGCTCAAATCTCCTGTCCCGGTCTTCGTGCGTGAGGAAATGGCGGATGCCACAGGCGCCTCATTCCTGCTGCTCTCCCATCAGGGGCCGCAGATGGTGCTGCAGCCGGAGCGTTTCCTGGACTGGAAGCAAGGGATCGCCTCCCGGCTCAAAGAGCGGGAAGAAGAGCTACAGGATGCGGAAGGGTATCTGTCGAAGCTGAAATCAGCCAGACAGGAGTATGACCGTCTGCTCCAGGGTGAACACACCGTAAGTCTGCGGGCCAGTCAGAAGGTATTAGAGACCCGGCAGCAGGAGCTTGGCAAGAGTCTGAATGAATTGAATGCTGAAATGTCCCTGAATGAAGAGACTCTATCCGGAATAGCCAGAGATCTGGCTGTCAGTAAGGCCGAGAAAACCGAGCATGAGGCCAGGGAAGCGGCGCTGCGTGAATGGGCGGAGCGTAGCCGGAAGCAGGAGCAGGATTACAAAGATAAACAAAAGTCAGTTGAATTGAAGACGGCCTTAAGCAAAGAGATTACCGTCAAGGAACAGCAGCTGGCACA
Source organism: Paenibacillus sp. IHB B 3415 (assembly GCF_000802655.2). NCBI lineage: Bacteria > Bacillati > Bacillota > Bacilli > Caryophanales > Paenibacillaceae > Paenibacillus > Paenibacillus sp. IHB B 3415. The sequence continues at coordinate 16,506 of NZ_JUEI01000001.1, forward strand.
TTTGAAGGCAGATATGGACAGCCTCTCCCTGCAGCGGGAGAAGTGGCTGGGAGAAGCTAAATATTCCTTGTTCCCGCGGCTGCAGAACTGGTTCCCGGAGATCCACTTCCCAAGTGAACATGGCGGTGCTGCACAAGATACTGTGCAGGAAGAAGCAGTGCCGGATGAGGCTGTACAGGATAAGCTGCTGCAGCTGCTGAGTACCGTGGAAAGTCTGCAGCAGTCGCTCAGCCAGAATGAGCTGGAAATCCGCACACGGGCTGCCCAGATCAAAGCGGCGGGGCAACAGCTGGTTGAACTGGAAGCTGCAGTCCATCAGGTCGATGACGGATGGCAGTCTGCACCCGAACCGGATGAATCACCGGAGGTTGTTCAGTCGGCCAGAACACAGCAGAAGAGTGACACGGTGATTCTGGATGAGGATTATCAGCATATCCGCGATTCCTTCATCCGCTGTATGGCGGAGCTGGATAACCTGCAGAAGGAGCTGGGCAAAGCCGAGAAGGCCATCAAGGAGAAGCATGAGCGTGCTGTAGAGCTCTGGCATGAGCCGCTGGCGCAGAAGGAAGAAGAGCTCAGTGCGCGCTTCCGTGAGAACGAGCATTTGCTGAATACCTGCAAGCAGGCGCTTGCCTCTATGGATATTTGGCTGCAGACACTCTCCAATCAGAGCAAGGTCATGGATACCCATGTGGAGAGCCGCATGCAGCTGCGGGATGTGCCCGAAGACGTGCAGCTGGATGTGCGGGAGAACTGTGAGCAGCTGGTTGCAGACTGGCTGCTGCGCAGCAAGGAGAGCCGCAGCCAGCGTGCGGAAATCTCGCGCAAAGTCAAGGAAGAGAAGACAACACTCAGCGGCAGACTGGCCAAATCCGGCTGGAACGTTGAACTGGAGACCAAAATTCAGGACCGGCTGAACACAGTTCACTGGGATGATTTCTCGATTGCACTGCAGGTGCTGGACTCCATGCTCCAGAGCTCACGTGATCAGATTGAGAGTATCCGCAGTGACAAGGAAGATATGGAGCTGTCGCGCAAGCTATGGGTAGGACGTGCCGCGAAGCGGGTCGTGCAGATTACCGACATTCTGAAGCGGATGGAACGCCGGATGATCATTCATAATGAGAACGGGCATGCCTTCCCGCTGGTCCGGCTGAATTACAAGAATATTACCGTTCCGAGAACGACAGATGACATCGAACCGCTGGTCAGTGAGTATTTCAACCGCTGCATCAGCAGCCTGCTGGAGAAGTTCCCGAAGATCGAACAGGTTCCGGCTTCCGCAGTCAGAGAGCTGATTAATGACGGGCGGATGGTGTATGCCGCGCTACAGAACCGCTTCCCGGTGCTCCAGGTATATAAACCGGTGACCGAGAATTATTTCCTCTACGCAGCACCGGAAGAGTACCATTACTCGGATTGGGAGGTCATTAACCGCGGGGCGCTGGATGAGGCCGTCGGCAGCGGCGGTCAACGCCAGTCGGTTCAGCTGCTGGTGGCGATGATGATTATGACCCACAAGCGCGTCAACCGTGAGAATAAAGGCTGGACAGTCTTCCTGTACGATAATCCGTTTGGTGAAATGGTCTCCAATAACGTGCTTGATCCGGTGTTCGAGATTTCCAAGGCGCTGAAGTTCCAGTGGCTGATCGTTACGCCGCCGGAGCTGGTGAAGAATGATGTCAGCATCCGTTTCGGCGTGTACTGGCAGCTGTATTTTGGCGGGGATAAAGGAGATGCACTGGATTCAACCCTGATCAAGGGCGGCCGCAAGCTGATCCCTGCCTCATTGTTCTAGCAACAATCCAAATCATATAGATGGGTGGTATTCTGATAATGATGAATCTAAAGTCGACAACGAAGTTAGCTAATGGTGTAGAAATGCCTTGGTTTGGTCTGGGAGTGTTCAAGGTCCAGGAAGGTCAAGAGGTTGTGGATTCTGTCAAAGCAGCAATTAAGGCCGGATACAGAAGTATTGATACAGCAACAGTCTATGGAAATGAAGAGGGAGTCGGTCAGGCGATCCGCGAATCCGGGGTTGCCCGCAACGAGCTGTTCATCACCACTAAGGTATGGAATAACGATCAGGGGTATGATTCTACGCTGGCGGCTTTTGACCTGAGTCTCAGTAAGCTGGGCCTGGACTATGTGGATCTGTATCTGGTGCACTGGCCGATCCGAGCCAAATATAAAGACACCTGGCGTGCACTTGAGAAGCTGTATGCGGATGGTAAAGTCCGGGCGATCGGTGTCTCGAACTTCCAGATAGATCATTTGGAAGATCTTTTAACTGAAGCCAAGGTGAAGCCGATGGTTAACCAGGTGGAACTGCATCCGCTGCTTAGCCAGCTTGAGCTTCGTGAGTTTTGCCGGGCGCAGGGCATTCAGATTGAAGCGTGGGCTCCGTTGGCCCAAGGCCATCTGCTGGACAATGAGGTGATTGCTGACATTGCGGCACGCCATAACAAAACGCTGCCTCAGGTCATCCTGCGCTGGGATCTGCAGAACGGCATTGTGACGATTCCAAAGTCGGTCAAGGAAGAGCGGATTATCGCGAATGCCGATATCTTTGATTTCGAGCTGTCAGAGGATGAAATCAGCCGCATTAATGCGCTGAACAACAACCAGCGTTTTGGATCGCATCCGGACAGATTTAATAACGAGTAACCTCCGGGCAGTCTCTTTTGAATATTTACTAGATTCGGACATAAGTATAAGGGGAATGGAACTATATCCCATAGTGCGCTTAACCGATATAGTATAGTAGAGATATGAGTAGCCGGAGGGGTATTAATGTATGGAAAAACTTTAAAAACTGCGCTTATCGCCATCCTGATGATCCTGCTACTGCTGCCGCTGGCGCCAAGCCGCACGGAGGCGGCTGTTCCGGCACATTCGGAGTCCTTTTATGTGAATGACTTCGCGGAAGTCATTGATCAGAAAACAGAGAACTATATGGTCAATTATGGCGTGAAGCTGCATCAGCAGACCGGTGCACAGGTTGTACTGGTAACAGTGGATTCTACAGGCGGAGCATCGATGGAAGATTACGCGGTGAAGCTGCATCAGCAGACCGGTGCACAGGTTGTACTGGTAACAGTGGATTCTACAGGCGGAGCATCGATGGAAGATTACGCGACTTCGCTGTTCAATGCATGGGGAGTCGGCTCGGCGGATAAGAACAACGGAGTCCTGCTGCTGCTCTCCACCCAGGATGATGATTACTGGGCGGTACCGGGCAAAGGTCTGGAGGATACACTGAACGACAATGTGTTATCTCAGATTCTCTCGGAGTCACTGGAGCCGGATTTCGCGGCGAAGAACTATAGCGCTGGTGCGCGCAAAACCTATGGTTCATTAATTCAGGAGCTTGGCGGAATCTATTCGGAGCAGGTCGGCTCCAAGAACTATGTCGCAGACAATGCCGGAGTCTTCAAGCAGGTAACGAAGGATTATCTGAACCAGTCCAGCAACCGATATGCGGCAACGACCGGCAGCGGGATCTATGTAGTGACTGTCAAGAATTCCGGAGATACAAGCCTGCAGGATTATACGTATGCGAAGTTCGCCGGCGTAGCAGCTGGACCTAGAGATGTAATGCTGGTGCTGGATATCGGCGGAGATAATTATCATGTCCTTCAGGGTAAGGATATCGACAATCTGTTGACTAATGATATGATCGGCGGGATTCTGGATACTGCGCTTGAACCGAAATTTGCGGCAAAAGATTACGCCGGCGGGGCAACCGCTACGGCGAATGCCTTCTACAACTTTTTCCTGGCTAGAGCAGATCATAGCCAACAGTCTGCAGTTCAAAGCGCTGAGTCTGCGGAGGTAAACACGTTGCCGGCAGCGGTCAGCCCTTCGAAAGTGCAGGTGCGCACGTATCCAGCCTCCAGTTATGATCCGCTAGATAAGAAGCCGGTTCCCCGCTTAGAGGGGAGTGCTATAATTCTTTGTTTTCTAATATTGGTGTGGGGCTTCAGCGTATACGCCTCGCGCCGCAACCGGAATATTGCCCGGTACGGAATCGGAATTAACCCGCATCACCCCGGCAATATACAGCGCTATGGTGTTTGGACGGGGCAGCCGGATTATGGCATCAGGCGTAGGAGCCATAACCAAAGAAGCTATACCCAAAGAAGCTATAACCAGCGGCCTCAACCCCGCAGCTCATCGTCCCGTAATGAATCACGGAGCAGCTTCTGGGGCAGTAATTCGGGAGGCGGAGGTTCAACAAGCGGCGGGGGCTCGGGCCGCTCTTCCTCCTCCAGTAGAGAAACGAATCATGGAGGCGGAGGCTCGTCAAGCGGAGGCGGCTCAGGCCGTCATTCCTCGGGATCTTCCAGCAGCAGCGGAGTGGGCCGCCACTCCTCAGGATCTTCTGGAGGCGGCAATTCCGGCGGAGGCGGTAACGCAAGTGGCGGCGGTGGTGTAGGCAGACACCGGTAATCTGTTTTTTTTGATTTTTATATCTGTAATAGTCTGACTAGAGACAGCACAAATACAACGGCAGCGCCTCCCCTTCTGCGGGCTGGCCTGCCATTTTTTTTGCTCCATACATAAGCACAACCGGAATGGAACTATATACCATAATGTGCGTAACCGATATAGTATAGAAGAGATATAACTAGCGGAGGGGTACGAATGAATCGTAAAAGTATACTAGCAGCGTTTACCGTCATCCTGATGATCCTGCTACTGCTGCCGCTGGCGCCAAGCCGGACGGAGGCAGCTGTTCCCGCCCATTCGGAGTCCTTTTATGTGAATGACTTCGCGGGCGTAATCGATCAGAAGACAGAGAATTATATGGTCAATTACGGCGTGAAGCTGCATCAGCAGACCGGTGCACAGGTTGTACTGGTAACAGTGAATTCTACGGACGGAACACCGATGGAAGACTACGGAAGCTGCATCAGCAGACCGGTGCACAGGTTGTACTGGTAACAGTGAATTCTACGGACGGAACACCGATGGAAGACTACGCGACCTCGCTGTTCAATTCATGGGGAGTCGGTTCGGCAGATAAGAATAACGGAGTCCTGCTGCTGCTCTCCATTAAGGATGATGATTACTGGGCGGTTCCGGGCAAAGGCCTGGAGGATACGCTGAACGACAATGTGTTATCCCGGATTCTATCGGAGTCGCTGGAGCCGGATTTTGCCAAGAAGGATTACAGCGCAGGCGCACGCAAAACCTATGGCTCGTTAATTCAGAGTCTTGGCGGAATCTATTCGGAGACTGTCGGCACCAAAAACTATGTATCGGATAATGCCGGGGTCTTCAAACAAGTCACCAAGGATTATCTGAACCAGTCCAGCAACCGATATGCGGCAACGACCGGAAGCGGGATCTATGTAGTGACAATCAAGAATTCCGGTGATAAAAGCCTGCAGGATTATACGTATGCGAAGTTCGCCGGTGTAGCCGCAGGGCCTAAAGATGTGATGCTTGTGCTCAATATTGGCGGAGATAATTATCATGTATTACAGGGTAAGGCAATCGATGGAGTCTTGACCAATGAATGTATTGGCGGAATACTGGACACGGTGCTTGAACCCGAATTTTCCGCAAAAGATTACGCGGGCGGGGCAACCGGGACGGCGAACGCTTTCTACAGCTTCTTCCTGGCCAGAGCAGATGCCAGTCTGGAGGCTGCGGCGGCTGGCACCAAATCTACCGCTGCAGCAGCAACCAAATCACCTGTGAAATCGCACATTAACGATAAACCGAAACCCGTCAGCGCATCTACAGGATTAAAGATTATGGGAGTCTATCTGATAATCATTGCTCTATTCAGTCTTGCTGCTTCCGGCCGCAACCGTTTAATTGCCCGTTTTGGATCACGGCTTAATCCGTTCAACCAGCAGAATATTAACCGTTTCGTTACCAGGTACGGCTCGGGTTCTACAATGAGACAGCGGCGGCACCGCCGTCATGAGCGGCATCGTAACGAAGCCTTGAATCACAGCAGTTCGCAGAGCAGCTTCTGGGGTAGCAATGAAGGAGGCGGCGGTTCATCCAGCGGAGGCGGAGTAGGGCGCTATTCCTCTTACGAGGATGAGGATGAAAATGAGGGTGATGGCGGTTCTACCAATGGTGGTGGAGCGGGGCGTTATTCTTCCTATGATGATGACGATGACGATAATAATTCCGGCGGAGGAGGCAGTGCAAGCGGCGGAGGCGGTGTAGGCAGACACCGGTGATTGGCTGGAGTTGTAGACTAAGAAAATAAAGTATTCTAAAAAAAGGACAGTGGCCGTGTGACCGCCCTGTCCTTTTTTCATAGATAAAGATAAATATGTGATGAGCTTACGGTTTGATCAAGGTTTACAGATCGACTCTCAAGGTGCCCAGCATCTTGACGAACTTCGGATCGTGGTAGGATAAGAAAAGACTGTCCCGCGTATCGAGGGCGGAAATTTGTCCGATGTCATCCGCGCTCAACTCAAAATCGAAAATATTGAAGTTTTCCGCGATCCGCTCTTTTCTCACTGATTTTGGAATCACAACGATTCCACGCTGAACAAGCCAGCGCAGCACGACCTGGGCGACGGACTTGGTGTGTTTTTCAGCAATTGAAGCCAGTGCTTCGTTGCCGAACATGTTGCCCAGTCCTTCAGCGAACGGCGCCCACGACTGGTGCTGCACGCCCTGATCTTTCATAAAAGCAGCGCTCTCGGCCTGCTGGTAGAACGGGTGCGTTTCGATCTGGTTGACAGCGGGTACGATTTCGTTATGCACAATGAGGTCCATCAGACGGTCGGGCAGGAAGTTGCTGACACCGATCGCCCTGATCTTGTTTTCGCGGTACAATTCTTCCATCGCACGCCAAGCGCCGTAGTAATCCCCGAACGGCTGGTGAATAAGGTATAGATCGAGATAGTCCAGCTGCAGCTTATTCAAGGATTTAGCGAACGCCAGCTTGGCACTCTCGTAGCCGGCATCCTGAACCCAAAGCTTGGTCGTGATGAACAGCTCCTCACGCTTCACGCCGCTACGCTTAATTGCGCGTCCAACCGCTTCCTCGTTGAGGTAACCGGCCGCTGTGTCAATGAGGCGGTATCCAGCCATCAGTGCTTCATATACGGCGTTCTCGCATTCTACAGCATCCGGGATTTGGTAGACACCAAAACCGATGATCGGCATTTTCACACCATTGTTTAAGGTTACGTTTAGCATTATAATTCCTCCCAGTATTCAGATGTACAACAGCAAACGGTGCGTATCCCGAAGTAGGATACTGAAGCGGGGATTCCACTTCCATCCGAGTTGCATTACAATAAGCCTATCGCCTTCGTGTAACACGAAGTCAAGCGGTCTTATCATTTTTTTCAAGGAGGATCACCCATGCATACGGTCAAAGAAGCCGCCCAGATTACAGGACTCACTGAGCACGCTGTACGCTTTTACACCGATAAAGGGCTGGTGCCCAGCGTACAGCGAAACCAGAATAATATCCGGCTGTTCGATGAAGAATCCATCAACTGGCTGCATGGCGTCAGATGTCTCAAGCAATCCGGGATGCCGATTGAAGTTATCAAAATATACATTGATCTCTGTCTCGAAGGAGATTCGACCCTACCGCAACGCAGTGAACTCATAATGAAGCATAAAGAAGCAGCGCTCATTAAGCTTGAAGAAGCCAAACAGCATATAGCCCATCTGGAACAAAAAACTGCCCTATATCAGGACATTCTGGAGCACGGTGCACCAGATACGACCAATCCCTTCAACTGGGCCGAAATTCAGCATATGCATGCTGACGTATTTTACTCGCCCGCTGTCCGGAAGGCGTGAGATGCTCCGAACGAACAGATTTGCACAATATTATTATCTTTGTAGAAAATTCTAAATCGGAGGAGAAGCAAACATGAGAAAACTCGTATTGTTCATGCATGTGTCGCTGGACGGGTATGCGTCGGATTCGAATGGAGGACTAGATTGGATTCCGTACAACGAGGAATTAGAGAAATACGCTGAGGAGGTCGTAACCGAGGTCGGCTCGCCCGTATACGGACGCACGACGTATCGGATGATGGAGAGCTACTGGCCCTCGGTGCTGGACGATCCGAATGCGTCGAGGCACGATATGGAGCATGCCAAATGGCTGCAGGATGTTAAGAAGATCGTTATTTCCGGCTCGATGGACATTGTGGAATGGAACAATACGATGCTGATCAAGGATAATATCGCTGAGGAAATCAGGGTACTCAAGGAGCAGCCTGGCAACAATCTCGTTATCTTCGGCAGCCCGGGGGCGGCGAAGACGTTGCTTGAGCTCGGCCTGATAGACGAATTCCTGCTGACGATTTGTCCGGTCATCTTGGGCAGTGGGAAATCAGCATTCCACAGCGACGGTGAGAAAATCAGGCTCAAGCTGCTGTCCAGCCGAACGCTCAAGTCGGGCATTATCGCGGCCCGCTATGAGTTGGAGAAATAGCCTTGCCGTACAAAGTGTTACACTTAGCTTGACAATTCGCCGATATGAAAAAACTCCCCATACTGTAGACAGGTTGTATGATCTCACCTGTCTACCCTATGGGGAGCCTATCACTAGTTATTTAGCTGAATACTTTTGCGTATATTAGCCTTTACTGTGAAGAGTAACCTGATAACCGTCCGGGTCGGCAAATGTGAAGGTTCGCCCGAAGGGTCCGTCTATTGGTGCTGATGTAATCTTTACGCCTGCTGCAATAAGCTTGTCGTGGATGTCTTGCGTATCAGGGGCATGAAGCCACAGAGCGACACCAAGTCCAGGTTGAGTACCTGCGCCGAGTTCTGTTCCAGGCATTAGGTCACGAAGAGCAAATGCAATAGGCTTGGTATCAAAGACCACAGCATGAGGTGGTCCCGCTTGAGAGCGTACCAGTCCGAGATAGTTTTGATAGAATTCCGCAGAGCCTTCAAGATTGCTCACTTGAAGTGAAATGAAGTCGGGTCCAATTGCTGGCATAATAATGTCCTCCTGTTTATGTTATTAGAATAATCATCTGACTCGCCATCGCCTCAAAAATCAGCATTTGCAAATCTTCAATGCACTATTCGTATGTCTTGATTATACAAGCCCTCTACTGCCAACAGCATGTCAGTAGCGTTCTTTCATTTTTTCGATTTCTTCTCTTATCCGGTTTTTGAAGGATTCAGGTTCAGTGACTACTACATCTGCCCCCCATCCAAGCATCCAACTCAGCAATTCTTCCGCCTCGCGGACACGAAAAGTGACATGGTAACCGTCCTCTTTAGATTCGGCAGTCTCCATATAATAGTTATTTGCTTCTTCAACTCTATCAGTGATCTCTGGATTAAAAATTGCGCAGACCCGTATGCTGCGGGTATCCTTCGGCCGATAGGACTCAAGGTTGAAGTTATCGGGAGTCTGAAACGTATCCTCAGTCACGGTAAGGTCACTGATCCGGGAGACCCGAAAATGGCGAATATCCTCCCTTAGGTCGCAGAAAGCAAGTAACAGCCAGCCATTCTGCTCATCATGTGCCAATCCGTATGGGGATACAGTTCGCACATTTACCCGGTTCCCATCAGCTTCAGCCACCCGCTTGTGATAGGTGAAACGAAGTTTCTTGCCCTCCAGCATGGCTTCACGAATGATTCCCAAGTTTACTTTCTCCCGGGCGATTATGACCATATCATCCTTTTGGAGCAACCGGATGCTCCCTTGTATTCGGGTTGTCTCCTCACGCATGGGCCGGGAAAGAATGGCTTCTATTTTTCTGCGGGAAGAACGGGCACTATTGCGATAAGTCGGATCAAAACGTTTCTCTATGAATTCAGCTCCAAGAAGAAGTGATACTGCCTCTTCTGTGGTAAAACTGATGGGTGGAAGAAAATAGCCTTCCATCAAAGAGTACCCTAATCCTGTCTCACCGATAATGGGAACCCCCGCTTCACTCAGAGCCTGCATATCACGATAGATCGTTCTTACACTAACCCCTAAGACCTCTGCTAATTCATCAGCTGTCTGCAATTTGCTTCGCTGTAGTTCCATCACAATCGATAAAAGACGCTCTGTTTTATTCAATTGAAGCTGCACTCCCTTGCTTAGAATTCAACCGTTGATCATATCTTTCGCGGTTTCAAAATAACGTATGAGATTTACTTCAGTAGGGGTTATTTTGAAATTAACCTGCCACACTTCAACCCCTTGGTTTATTGATGATTGCACGGAATTCCGGATATAGCTGCTATATTTCCCGCCCGATGAGCCAATATATTTAGAACTATCATAGATGAAACATACCAACAGGATTGCTTTGTCATTTTCATTCAAACTATGGGCCAATTCCCCAATATGTTTTATGAATCGTTCAAAGGAAGTGAAGCTGCTTCCTTCCTTAGTTTCGATATGCTCCTTAACCTCGACCTGCAATCGCGTAAGGGGTGTTTTGACCTCAATGTAAGTATTTCCTACAAGAAAATCAAGTTTGGAGTTGCCTACTTTTTGTTCTCTTTTTATTGCTTCACCATTAATCACCATACCAGAAAGCTGGCCGCTTTTAATAAAATGCTCTACATATCTATTTGCTGCATTCTGATTGATTCCTATCCATGATTTAGTGGGATTTGATGGTAAATCAACTGATATGGCCTCCACAGTATAAAGGGTCTTTCTTGATAAATTATTGCTTAATGAAAGCAGGCAAGGAACATTACGCAAAACGATGTCACCAATACGGCCTGTCGTGGGACAATGGCAATCATAAATGACTCCGTCAACCTCAACTTCCATAATGAACCGGTTTCGTCGTCTGCAAATCACACCTTCAATGAGAGGTGTTTCAAAAATAAATGGATTGTTATTAGTGTTCATAGTAAGTTCTCCTCAGTAATCTCTTTAAGCAATTATACAAAAACGCTACTGACAACAGAATGTCAGTAGCCACATGGATGAGTTAGAAAATAACAGATAATGGACAGAGAATTGACCAAACTGAAACTTTTAAACTTCTATATTCGTCTATTATGAGATATGTGAGTTTATAGAAGTATACAACAAAAGGTTTGTTTAGGGAGGATATCTAGAAGTGAATTCTTCATCATTACCGCAACGTTCCACTGTCCGCAAGAAGAAAAAACCGGCCCGTAAGCGCAAGAAAAGGGGCTTTTTCCGTACAGTCTTCAGAGTATTTATGTTCTGCCTCATCCTGCTGATTGTAGCCGGAGGCTGGCTCTACCTTGCACCGTCTGCCCAGAACACCCGCTATCTGATCGCCGATACGCTGATTACGACACAACACCGGTATATGGCCAAATATATTATTGGCGAAGATGAGCTCAAGAACCGCGTCAGCGAATATACAGAACGGTTTCAGGAGATGGGCAATGAGGTGGATACCCATGTGATTGAACCGGAGCCCGTGGTTCCGGAGGATAAACCGCTGGTCGAAATTGAAAAGGTTACTGGCAGCGGGTACGCAGGTTATGTGATGATTGTTAACGATCCGAAGAAGGTTCGCCTCGGTGTACCTAATAAGATCGGTTCAGGAGAAAAGGTATCCAGTATGGTGGCGCGGACAGGGGCAATCGCCGGGGTGAACGGCGGGGGCTTCGCCGATCCGAACTGGAAGGGTAATGGCTTCAAGCCGATCGGGCTGGTCGTCTCGCAAGGGAAGCTGTACTATAACGGACTTGGCGGCAAGAAGTCTACGCAGATTGTGGGTCTTGATAAAGAAGGCAAAATGATTGCCGGAAATTACACGTTAGATGAGCTAAGCAAGCTGGGTGTGCAGGAGGCGGTGACTTTTCAGCCGCGGATTATCGTGAACGGCAAAGGCCAGATCAAGAATGCCGCTGAAGGCTGGGGGATCGCCCCAAGAACGGCTATGGGCCAGCGGGCTGACGGCGCACTGATCTTCGTGGTCATCGACGGGCGGCAGCCGGGCTACAGCATCGGGGCGAACCTGTATGATGTGCAGCAGATTATGCTGAAGCAGGGTGCAGTGATCGCAGCCAATCTGGACGGGGGATCATCCACGGTACTGGTGAAGGATAACGAGATTCTTAACAAGCCTTCTTCACAATACGGGGAGCGTTATCTGCCTACGGCATTCCTGGTGTTTGAGAATCCCGAGCAGGCGGATATCAAGAACATCTGGGAAGGACTGGATCCGTCCAAAATCGATGCAGGCAAGAAGCGGACCCAATAACTTTAGCTTTTCACGCTGCATATTCCCTAGTAGATTAGGCGCGGCAAGGTGTGATAGGATAACTATTAAATTCTTATTTGTAGCATAGGTGAATTCCTTGATCAGAGGGGGAACAGGTTTGACATTGCAGCAGCTCCGCTACGCAATTGAGATTGCGAACAGCGGCTCTATGAACGAAGCGGCCAAAAGGCTATTTGTGTCACAGCCCAGCCTCTCGAATGCTATCAAGGAGCTGGAGAGCGAGCTTGGCATTACAATCTTCGAACGCAACAACCGGGGGATCAGTATCTCGGCGGAAGGCATGGAGTTTCTGGGCTATGCCCGGCAGATTATTGAACAAACGGAGTTTATGGAGAACCGCTATACCGGCAAGAAACGCAGTCCGATCTACTTTTCGGTATCAACGCAGCACTATGCTTTTGTTACGGACGCATTTGTGAAGCTGATGAAGGAGAGTAAGATAGCGGAATACAATTTCAGCCTGCGGGAGACACAGACCTATGAGATTATTGAGGATGTGCGTACCCTGCGCAGCGATATTGGTATTCTGTATATCAATGAGAGTAACTATAAGGTAATGAACAAGCTGTTCAGCGACGGGAACCTGAAGTTTACACCGCTATTCAATACGAATCCGCATGTATATGTGCGGGCAGGACATGTGTTGGCCGGCAAAGAGAGAATCACTATTGATGATATTCTTGCGTTTCCTTATATTACTTTTGAGCAGGGGGATAACAATTCACTGCACTTCTCGGAGGAAATGCTTAGCTTCACGCAGATTGAGAAGAATATTAAAGTTACCGACCGCGCCACACTGACTCATCTGCTGCTCGGAAGTGATTCGTATACGGTAGGCACAGGGATAATGGCCTCTGAGCTGAATGATGCGGGACTGGTCACTATTCCTTTTGACAGCAAAGAGGTGTTCTCTGTCGGCTGGATTGCCCACAAGGACCGTAAACCGAGCGAGATTATGTCGGGGTATATTAACATTCTGAATGATCTGGTGTCGGATAATTATTTCGAGCTTGAATCATTCTTACTTTAACAGCAGGAGGGACGTATGAGTAGTCCAGTTATCGGATCGACAAGAAATGCACCGCCCTTTCGCTATGACATTGTCGGAAGCTTCCTGCGGCCAGAAGCGCTCAAAGCTGCGCGCAGCCTGCATGCCCAAGGTACCATGACCGCCGGGGAACTGCGTGAGGTTGAGAACATAGAGATTGCCAAGCTGCTCCAGCAGCAGAAATCCCTGGGGCTACATGCCGTAACCGATGGCGAGTTCCGCCGCTCCTGGTGGCATCTTGATTTCTTCTTCGGGGTACAGGGGACGCAGAAGATCACGCTCGGGCCGGCCGGCAGCTCCAAGGAACCGGTGAACCGGGCAGAGAGCTTCAAGATTACCGGTAAAATCGCATTCGGCGACCATCCTATGGTGGCAGACTTCAGCAGTTTGCAGCAGATGGCCGGAGACACGCTTGCCAAAATGACCATTCCCTCACCGGCGCTGTTTCATTTCGTGCAGGATTATAACGGAAACGAGGTCTACTCGGATTCCGCAACGCTGTATGGAGATATCATCCGGGTGTACCGGGATGCAATTCAGGCCTTCTACGATGCCGGTTGCCGGTATCTGCAGCTGGATGATACCACGTGGGGCACACTTTGCAGCGGCAAACACCGGGCGCATCTTCGCAGCAGAGGCGTCGATCCCGACCAGCTGGCGAAGGACTATGTGCGGCTGATTAATGAGAGCATCGCTGCCCGCCCTGCGGATATGACGATTGCGCTGCATGTGTGCAGAGGTAATCTCCGCTCGACTTGGTTTGCTGCCGGGGGCTACGGGCCGGTTGCAGAAGAGCTGTTCGCTGGTGCCGAAGTGGACGCGTTCTTCCTGGAATATGACAATGAACGTTCTGGTGATTTCGAACCGCTGCGCTTTATTCGTAACCAATTTGTAGTGCTGGGGCTGGTGACCACGAAGCATGGCGGGCTGGAGAACAAAGAGCAGCTCAAAGCCCGGATCGCCGAAGCTTCTCAATACGTGGATATTAATCAGCTCTGTCTCAGCACCCAATGCGGCTTCGCCTCCTCCGAGGAAGGGAATATCCTGACGGAAGAAGAGCAGTGGGACAAGCTGCGGCTGGTGATTGAGACGGCGGATGAGGTTTGGGTGTAAGCTATTAGAAGGCTGATCTCTATGTGTCTGCGAGGCACGGATCTGGTTAACACGCCAGTTATCTATTAGAATAGTTGTACTTTGTACACTTATAACAGCTCCTTTGCCGATAATGGACGATATAACTGTATTCTCTGCAATTATATTGATCTGGTAAAGGCTGAAAGCGGGATTTTCCGGGGAATAGGTGCACGAAATACAACTAAAGTCACTTCAGTGATTTAATTCTTCAAAATAAGTGTACAAAATGCAGCTAAAGCTACTGACGCCGACTGACTGCTTCCGTTCCAGGAAATATGAAGAAGAGTTATTGACAGAAACAACCTACCAGGAGTAATATTGCTGATAATTACTTACATACACACAAGCGATGAAGAGAAGAGTAGGCAGGCGGCAGCGTTCACAGAGAGCTCCAGAGTGGTGAAATGGGGCAGCGAAGCGTCTGATCTGAAAAAAGTCTCTGAGCTGCATACGGAATTGGGCACAATGCCCAAGGATGCTATGCCGGGATCTCCCGTTACAGAGATAGGGTATAAGCGTAATGGCCGTACCCGAAGAGGCGGGCCTGGCAACATGTCCGCGAACAGAGGTGGTACCGCGAAGCTTATTCAAGCTCTCGTCCTCAAGATAACAATCTTGAGGGCGGGAGCTTTTTTGCGTTCCCGGGCGGCCGGGCGTCGTGCCAAGTCTAATAGGCTCCACATGAGCTCCATACTAACAGTAGAGGTGATTTGCCAATGCATTGGGCAGAAAAAATTGCAAACCAGTTAATAGAAAACCATCAGGAGCGTCAGACTTTTGTATGTGCATCGGGGATCAGTCCGTCCGGATCGGTCCATATCGGAAATTTCCGCGAGATTGTAACCACTTCGTTCGTAGCCAAAGCACTGCGGCGGGCGGGGAAGGAGGTACGGTTCATTTTCTCGTGGGATGACTTTGACCGGTTCCGGAAGGTGCCGAAGCTTGTGGACCCTGCGTTCGGACAATATATAGGGCTGCCGTATTCACAGGTTCCCTGTCCGCATGGCTGCCATACTTCGTATGCGGCACATTTCGAGGCGGAGTTTGAGCAGGCGCTGCAGGCGTTTGAGATCGAGCCTGAATTCATCTATCAGAGCCGGGAATACCAGTCACGCCGCTATAATCCGGCAATCCTACATGCCCTGCGCCACCGGGAAGAGATCTACGATATTCTGATGTCGTTCAAAACAGGGGAGAGCTCTGCGGAAGACCGGGCGGCCTTTTATCCGGTGAATGTATACTGCGGACGATGCGGAAAAGATGCGACAACGATACTCAGCTTCGACGACAGTGCAGAGACCGTGGTGTACAGCTGTAAGTGCGGTCATGCCGATACCATAAATGTTCCTGAGGCTGACAACATGAAACTGCACTGGAAAATCGACTGGCCGATGCGCTGGAACATGGAGCAGGTGGTGTTTGAGCCTGGAGGACGTGATCATTCGTCTGAAACCGGAAGCTATAATGTGGCCGCAGTGATCTCGGAGCGAATCTTCAGGAACCCGCCGCCGATGTACGTGCCCTATGAATTTATCAGCATTAAAGGCAGTTACGCCAAAATGTCCAGCTCGTCCGGGCATAATTACACGCCGGATGATCTGCTGAACATATACGCCCCGGAGAATATCCTGTTCCTGTTCGCCAAATACCAGCCGAATGCGGCTTTTCATATTGGGCTGGATGAGGATGTGCTGCGCAATTATGCGGAGTTCGAGCGATATGCTGCTGGAGTTCATGCCGGGACATTAACCGGTGACCTTGCAGATGCGCTGAAGCTGTCGCTGCTAAGCGGCTCGGCCGGGATGGCCCCAAGCTTCAGTCAGGTGTCCAGTCTGCTGCCGCTAATCAACTTCGACCGGCGGATGCTCCGGGATATTCTCGCCAAGAATGGGGCGGAGGCTGATCAAGATCAGCTGCGGCAGACTGCGGACCGGGCAGAGCATTGGATCAGAAACTGGATGCCACACAAGCTGGTAACGGTCAATACTTCGCCGGACTTAGCCTACTATCATTCCCTGGACCTGGTAGAGCTGAAATGGCTGCGCACCCTCTGCAGCCTGCTGCGGAACGAGGAGCTGGACGAAGGGCAGAGAATGACCCAAATCTATGCGATCTGTCATCATGAAGACAAAAAAACAATGCGGACTCAGCAAAAAAGGCTGTTCACCATTATCTATCAGCTGGTTCTGAGTGCGGATGAAGGCCCGCGTCTGCCGATGCTTATTCAGGCTGCGGGGACGGACCGGATGCTGTCTTTACTGGATTTATGAATGGAGCCGTACGGCCCTTTACGGGATATATCGAACAGAGGTATAATATACAGGACTGTTTTTAATCAAATGTTGGAAAGCGAGCGGTAACGATATGGGTCGTAAGTGGAATAATATTAAGGAAAAGAAAGCATCCAAGGATGCCAATACAAGTAAGGTCTACGCCAAGTTCGGAGTAGAAATCTATGTTGTCGCTAAGAAGGGTGAACCTGATCCGGAATCCAACCGTGCACTGAAGGTGGTTCTGGAACGGGCCAAAACTTACAATGTGCCGAAGGCGATTATCGACCGCGCACTTGAAAAGGCAAAAGGCAGCGGCGACGAAAATTACGTGGAGCTTCGTTATGAAGGCTTCGGTCCAAGCGGTTCGATGATCGTAGTCGATGCGCTGACCAATAACGTTAACCGTACAGCTCCGCTGGTACGCTCCACCTTCAGTAAGAACGGCGGCAATATGGGGGTCAGCGGTTCGGTAACGTATATGTTCGATCCGACAGCTGTTATCGGTGTGGAAGGCAAAACTGCGGATGAAGTCATGGAGCTGCTGATTGAAGCAGACCTGGATGTCCGTGATGTGCTGGAAGAGGATGAAGCAGTGATCGTATATGCCGAACCCGACCAGTTCCACGCTGTACAGGAAGCTTTCCGCGGCGCAGGCATTACGGAATTCACCGTAGCCGAGCTGACTTTGCTTCCACAGAATTATGTAGCTCTGCCTGAAGATGCACAGGCGCAGTTCGAGAAGCTGATTGACGCTCTCGAAGAACTGGACGATGTGCAGCAGGTCTACCACAACGTAGATTCGGAAGAATAGAATAAGCTGCTTTGCTAAGCGGACAAGCCCATTTTCAGGCTTGTCCGCTTTTTTACTTCTGCCATGCTGTGTATATTCTATACCGATCTTTGCCAAAATAAACCGAACCGAGCAGACAAGCCCATTTTCAGGCTTGTCCGCTTTTTTACTTCTGCCATGCTGTGTATATTCTATACCGATCTTTGCCAAAATAAACCGAACCGAGCAGCACACTACGTAGAGGAGGCAATGCAGTGGAGGAATTTACAACACCGGATAAGAACCTGGTTAATACCGTCAAGGAGCTTGATCAGGACCCGGTCACCAGCCAGGAAGCGCAGCAGATGGAACAGAAGAAGAGTGACATCCGCAAGGAATCTCTAAAGGATGACAAAACGACCTATAAGAAAAATGAGCAGAATACGTATAAATGATTTGCTCCTGTAAGTGAAGCAGGGGCCATGCGGGCGGGGGGGGGGACCCCCAGATGGAACAGAAGAAGAGTGACATCCGCAAGGAATCTCTAAAGGATGACAAAACGACCTATAAGAAAAATGAGCAGAATACGTATAAATGATTTGCTCCTGTAAGTGAAGCAGGGGCCATGCGGGCGGTGAGGGCAACCTCACCGCTTTTTTGGTATTCAATGAAGTAGACAGTACCCTTTCCGTCTGACAAAGTACAGCCTGGTATGCTATAGTCGATTGTAAATATGCAAACTAATGTTCTCTTTAATTGGTTAGCTGATCAAACAGGAGGAATTACGAAATGGAACCTTTCCGGTTGTTGAGTGTAGTCCATGTATTTCTGATCAAAGACGGGCAAATATTGCTGCTGCGGCGCTTGAACACAGGACATCATGACGGGGATTATGGTCTGCCTGCGGGCAAGCTGGATGGAGGTGAGGAGTTGTTCTCCGCCGCCATCCGTGAAGTCCGGGAAGAATGCGGTGCTGTCATCGCGCCATCAGACCTTGAAATGCTCGGAGCGATGCATATCCGGATTTCCGGAAATGAACGGATTGATTTCTTCTTCAGAGCGGAGCATTGGAGTGGTGAGATTAGCAACACCGAGCCGGATAAATGCGATGATTTGCGCTGGTTCCCGCTGGATGATCTTCCGGAGAATGTAATTCCTTTTGTGCAGGAGGCCTGGAGCAAGTTCAGGGATGGTATCTGGTTTGCTTCACATGGATGGGCGTGACAGGAGTAACCGGAGCCGTGCGCATTTTCACAAATCTATGGTGCATCCCGCCAAAATTGTGTATGCTGAATGAAGTTTACTGAAAACAAATGTAAAGTACATAGCAGGAGGATTTCCGCAGGATGGAAGATTGGACGATTGGCATGGTGGCAGTATTGGTGCTTTGCGGTTTTTTGGCCGGATTAATTGACTCTGTGGTAGGCGGGGGAGGACTGATTGCAATTCCTGCACTGCTGTCCGTAGGGATTCCGCTTCCTCTGCTGCTGGGCAGCAGCAAATTAGCCGGGTCAATGTGCTCGCTGACCAGTACGGCCTCTTTCGTGCGCTCTGGCAAAATCAATTTCAAGCTGGTCCGGACACTGATTCCGTTATCCATCATTGGGGCGGTGGCCGGTACACTTACCGTCCGTCAGGTACCTTCAGAGTTTCTGAAGCCGCTTGTCATTGTAATGCTGGTAGTGATAACGGTCTATACTTTGTTCAAAAAAGCCTGGGGGGACGTATCCACCTTCTCCGGCAGCAATGGCAGAACACGGCTGATCGGGATTACCGCGGCACTGGTCATAGGCTTCTATGATGGCTTCTTCGGACCGGGAACCGGATCTTTTCTGATCTTTGCTTTTCTGATGATGGGCTTCGAATTTGTTACGGCCGCCGGCAATGCCAAAATGCTGAATTTTGCCAGCAATATCACGAGTCTGCTTACGTTTATAGCCCTTGGCTCTGTCAGCTATACCCATGGGCTGATCCTGGGTATTCCGATGGTGATCGGAGCTATTGTCGGCTCCAGAATAGCTATCCGCAATGGAGCGGCTTACATCCGCCCGCTATTTATAACAGTCACTGTCATATTGATCGGCAAGCAGATATGGGATACGATGCATTAAGTACATATATTGGAGTGGATGAGATGGAGATCAGGATCATACAGAAAGAAGAAGCATGGAAACTGAGACATGAAGTGATGTGGCCCGAGCGTGAGCCGGATTACATTAAACTTACGGATGATGAGCTTGGCGTACATTACGGGCTGTATCTGGGAGAACAGCTGGTTTCGGTGTTATCCCTGTTCATTAATGGTACCGAAGCACAGTTCCGCAAGTTTGCTACGCTGGAGCTGGAGCAGGGTCTGGGCTACGGCAGCAGACTGCTGCAGACCGTACTGAAAGAGGCAGAGCAGGCAGGGGTACAGCGGATCTATTGCAACGCAAGAACCTACAAAGCTGGGTTCTACAAGAAGTTCGGCATGCAGGCTACAGAAGAAGTGTTCAGCAAAGGCGGCAAGGACTATGTCGTAATGGAAAGGTTCTTCACGCCCGCTGAAGACGGCAACGGAAAGGAGTCTACCCATGACTAAGAAGCTGTACTATGATTCGGCCTACTTGAATGAATGGAGTACAACCATAAGTGGTACCGTTGAACGTGAAGACGGGCTCTATGTGACGCTTGCAGAGACAGCCTTCTATCCCCATGGCGGCGGACAGCCTTGTGATACAGGGTACATAGGTGAACTACCAGTGCTGGATGTAGTGCTGGAAGATAATGAGGTGCTTCATAAGGTAGCGCAGCTCCCTGATCAGGCTGAAGTCAATTGCAGAATCGACTGGAACCGGAGATTTGACCATATGCAGCAGCATAGCGGACAGCATTTGCTGTCGGCGGTTTTCCGTGATTTGTACCAGGCTATGACCCTGAGCTTCCATCTTGGCAGTGACTATGCCACGATTGACATCGGACTGCCGGAGCTGTCTGCTGCGCAGATGGCGGAAGCAGAACTGGAGGTCAACCGGCAGATATACCTGAACCGGAGCATTGTCAGCTACTTCGTGACTGCAGAAGAGATGGCCAGGCTGCCGCTCGTGAAGCTGCCTAAGGTGACAGAGGATATCCGGATTGTTGAGATTGAAGGTGTCGAACACAACGCCTGCGGGGGGACGCATGTAGCTTCAACAGGAGCCATCGGCATGATCAAGCTGCTGCGTTCCGAGAAGCAGAAGGGCAATACCCGGATTACCTTCAAATGCGGAAGCCGTGCACTGGATGAATTCAATGACAATGTACGTATTCTGGGGCAGCTGTCAGCCAAGTTCAATACCGGCAAAGACGAGATTATGGACCGGATCGGCAAATGGGAGACAGAGCAAAAGCTGCTTCAGACTGAACTGGCTGCGCTTAAAGAACAGAATGATATCTATCTGGCACGGGAGCTATTATCCGCTATGGAACCGGGCAGCCAGGTGCTTACGTATATCTCCGACACCAGAACGCTTAAGGATTTGCAGAGCCTGGCTGTTAAGCTTACAGCACTGACGGACCTTCCCGTTCTGCTGGTGAGCGCGGCGGAGAATAAGGTGGTGCTCGCCCACAGCGGTGCTGCGGATCTGTCCTGCGGAGCCTTCTTCAAAGCCCATCTCGGCGAATACCAGGGCAAAGGCGGAGGCAGCGACAAGCTGGCCCAGGCCGGCTTCCCGGCATGGGAAGCAGCCGTGGCCTTTTATGATTTTGCCAAAGGACTACTCTAATTCAAGTAAAAAGGCCGCGGATCGCGGTCTTTTGTGTATTCGGAGAACGGCAATGCGGATTTAGTGTTATAATCACCCCTGTGTGTGGATAGATGAATTCTGATGTTATGAACCAAAGGGGCGATAGGTTTGAGCGTAATACGTATGGAGAACGTGACTAAGAAATATGAGGATACATTGATCTTCAGAGATATCTATTTCCGTGTAAGCAAAGGTGAACGCATAGGTCTAATCGGACGCAATGGTGCAGGTAAATCGACGGTTTTCAAGCTAATCATGGGACAAGAACAGCCAACGGCCGGGAACGTGGAGCTGGACCCGAAGGTTAAGATCAGTTATTTCTCCCAATTCTCGGAGCTTTCCGGGTCCTTGTCTGTTCAACAGGAGTTGGAGCTGTGCTTCGGGCAGGTGACGCTTATCGAACAGGAGCTGCATCAGATCGGGGAACAGCTTGGGCAAGTAACGGATGATAACCAGATGAATACCCTGTTAGAACGGCAAGCGGAGCTTTTTGAACAGATGGATCATTTGGATGGCTGGAATGTCTCCGTGGAGATTAATACGGTGCTCACTAAACTGGGGTTTGATGAGAGATCACGGCATCAGCCTGTAGAGGAGTTATCAGGAGGGTGGCGGAACCGCGCGGCACTGGCCAAGGTTTTAATTGAGGTACCCGATGTCGTATTGCTTGATGAACCTACTAACTTTTTGGATATGGAAGGAATCGTATGGCTCGAGCAGTGGCTGCACCGTTTCACCGGGGCGATGCTTCTGGTCTCACATGACCGGCAGTTTATTGACAGGGTAGTTACACGGACCATAGAAATCGAGAATTATCATTTTCAGGAGTACGAAGGCAATTATACCGATTATGTTCAAAAAAAGAAGATGCGCAAAAAGGTACTCGACCGTCAGTTTGAATGGGAGGAAGAACTTCTACTTATGGAGTCTGAAGCCATTGATACCCGGGGCCGTAAAAAGTCTCCCAAAGACCGCCTGTCGCGCAAGTTGACGGAGATCAAAAAGCGGGTGGAGCCGCATCCGGTGAATGTCCTGATTACCGATATTTATAGCAATTTGCGTTTTCCGGACAAGCTTGCTGAAGTGAAGGGAATTGGCCAGACCTATGATGACCGGACCATCTTCCAGAACATTAGCTTCGACATTCAAAAGGAAGACCGGATGGTCATAGTCGGCCCTAACGGAAGCGGGAAATCGACGCTAATCAAGGTGTTGACGGGTCAGGAGGAGCCGGATTCCGGGGTTGTGACTTGGGAGAGAGGTGTCAGTTACGCGTATTTCAATCGTATGTGGGACGAGCTTGATCCTAAAGATACAGTAAGTCATGCGGTTAATGTGTATGGTCTGGGACTCGATGCGCCGCGGAAAAAAGTGAACAAATTCCTGTCTATGCTGCAATTCTCGGAAATAGATCTGAGCAAAAGGATCGGACATCTATCCGGCGGCCAGCAGGCCAGAGTAGCGTTAGCGAAATGTCTTCTCTCCGGTGCTGCTGTGATCATCCTGGATGAGCCTACCAATCACCTGGACCTGACCAGTATTCAAGTGATGGAGCAGGCACTCATTCATTTTCCCGGAGCGGTAGTTACCGTCAGTCATGACCGGTTCTTTATTGATAAAATAGCGACGAAGATGCTTACCTTTGACCCGGAATCGGGGATCTCGGAGCAGGACGTTTAGGTAAGAAGTAATTAGAGAGCTATGGATCATTCCGTAGCTCTTTTTTTGCGCGGACTTCTTTTGCGGCGACTTAAGGATTATTTAATAATTGACCCGCTATACTCAGGACAGAGCTTGACGAAAGGAGAACAACATCGTGTTCCTGAAAATACTTAAAAAAGATCTGCGGCGTAAAAAAGTGATGAACACCGTTCTATTGGTACTCATTATTCTGGCTTCAACGCTCGTAGCAAGCAGCTCCAGCCTGATGTATTCGACGTCCAGTGCCCTTACCAGCTTCATTAGCAAAAGTAAAGTGGCTGATCTTAATATCACACTGGCGGATACTCCCGAATATAACGGGGCGGTCAAGGACTGGGTTAAGAATGAGAAGAAAGTGGAGACGGCGTATACGGAGAAACAAATCAGTCTTTCACTGGAGCAAATCAAGATGCCAGAGGGGCGTACCAGCTTTTCCGGCAATACGAGTCTTGTACTGTCCGCCATTCCGGAACAGGTGAACCTGATCTTCGGCGCAGATAATGAGCCCTATACCCTTCAGCAAGGGGAGATTGGACTGCCTACGAATCTGATGCTGACTAGCGGCATCCAAACCGGAGACCGGATCAGCTTCCAGCTGGAAGGGATTACGAGAACTTTTACCGTCAGCGGATACTTCAAGGATGCATTTATGGGTTCGAATCTGCTGGGCCTCAAACGTCTGATAATCTCCACAGAAGACTTTAACGAAATTGAGAAGACGCTGCCGGAGAATTCCCGCGTGAATTTATGGAGTTTCAACGCTGTTCCGGGTATCGAGCCTACTGAACTGTCCGGAGCCTTTGCCGGTGCGGATCTGCCGATTAACTTCGAGGTCGACAAGTCGCTCGTTGCGATGTCCTATATGACGGACCGGATCATCTCCGCAATGATGTTTGCGATCAGCCTGTTCCTGATCTTCATTGCCTTTCTTACCCTGCGGTTCACGATTGTCTCCACATTGCAGGATGAGTACAAGGAGATCGGTGTGATGAAGGCGATTGGCTTCAGGAACCACGCGATCAAACAGCTCTATTTAACGAAATATATGGGGCTGTCCTTGTTTGGCGGCATCATCGGACTTGGAATCAGTCTTCCGCTTACAGGGCTGATGTCCGGCAGGACTTCGCAGTATATGATTCTGCCGGGCGGCAGTATCAGCATCATTATATCCGCGTGCAGTACTGTAGCCATTATAGGTTTCATTCTGCTGTTCTGTTTGCTCTGTATGCGCAAGATTAACAAGGCTTCCGCCATTGACGCCATCCGGCAAGGCCAGACAGGAGAACGCTTCAAGGCTTCCCGCAGAATTCATTTACATAAAAGCCGCTACCTGCACACCGCATTCTTCCTGGCGCTGAGCGATGTGCTGAACCGGTTGAAGAGCTACACTTCACTCATCATGACTCTTGTCCTGAGTACAGCGATCATCCTCATCCCGGTTAATCTGACCAATACGATCGTTACCCCTAAGTTTTTGGAGTATTTCGGCACAGTCGGGGCGGATTTCTATACCAAAACGGAAATGACTGAGAAGTCTGTGGATGAGATCCAGCGGGAAAAGGCGATACTCAGCCAGAGCTTCCGCGATAAAGGCTTCGATGTCTCGCTCACGGCCAACTATGCGCTCCTGATCAAATATATCTCAGATGACGGTCAGGATAACCGGAGGATTAACGCCCAGAAGAATGATCAGGACGAGTCCATTCCATATCTGGAGGGCACTGCACCCATACTTAAGAATGAAATTGCCATAACGAGCATCATGTCCGAAAAGTATGGCAAGAAGGTGGGGGATAATATCCAGTTTGAAATAAATGGGGAAAGAAGCAATTTCATTATCAGCGGACTGTTCCAGAGTATCTCTAACGAAGGTTATGGCGTCTGGATTGCCCGGGATTACAACCCGAAGGTTATATCAGCTTACCTGTTCTCTGGTAATATCCATGCCCCGGAGGAGCAGAAGGCTGAAATTATTAAGGACATTCAGAGCCAAATCAGCGGACTTAACATCAAATCGGGGATGGAAATGCTGGGAGAGACTACCGGAGGATTCATGAGCCAGCTGAAAAGCATTAATGCTCTGCTCACCGCGATCATCTGCATCATTACGTTCTTTATTACGAGTCTGTTCGTCAGGTTGATGATTACGAAGGAAGTGCACGGCATTGCGGTCATGAAAAGCATCGGCTTCACGAATTCAGCCATCCGGCTGTGGCAGGTACTGCGCATTCTGATTATTATGGCTGTCTCATTAATCCTTGGGGTGATTGCAGCGAATACCCTTGGAGGACGTCTGCTGGGACTCATCTTCCGGATATTCGGTCTGACGAAGCTGGACCTCGTCCTCATCCCGCTTCAGGTCTATGTCTTCTATCCGCTCCTGATGCTTGCTGTCGTCATGCTGGCGGTATACTCCAGCTGCGGACAAATCAGGCGCGTGCAGATCTGGAATATGAATAAAGAATGAGTGAGTGTTAGCGAACTGCAAACAACTACCCAAGGAGGAATACAGAAATGGCAGCCGTACTGGAAGTAACCAATCTGTGCAAAACCTATATCGTCAATAAAGGACAGCATAATGTCCTGCGGAATATTAATCTTACGCTTCATGAAGGAGAGTTCGTGTCCGTGATGGGACCGTCCGGATCGGGCAAATCAACGCTGCTCTATACTGTCAGCGGGATGGACCGGCTCACGGCGGGGGAAGTGGTGTTTGACGGGCAGAGCCTCTCACAGCTCTCCGAGAAAGAGATGGCCGAGCTGCGCCTGCATAAGATGGGGTTCATCTTTCAGCAGATGCATATGCTGAGCAATCTGTCCGTTTATGATAATATCATTCTATCGGGCTATCAGGCGCTATCCGGCAAAGGAAGCGGGCGCAGCCGCAGTGATGTCAATCAATACGCAGATTCCCTGATGCGGAAGCTGAATATTATTGAAACTGCGGCACATGACATTACAGAGGTATCCGGGGGACAGCTGCAGCGGGCCTGTATATGCCGGGCGCTGATTAATGAGCCGGCGATGCTGTTTGCCGATGAGCCGACAGGTGCGCTCAACTCAAAAGCAGCGCAGGAAGTGATGTCCGAGCTGTGCCGGATCAACCGTGAGGGAACAACCGTTATGATTGTGACCCATGATGTGAAGGTAGCCGCACAGAGCGATAAGGTATTATATATGGTGGACGGCAATATTCAGGGCGAGCATGTTCTGGGCAAATATTCACCGGAGCAGGGTTCGAGGGAACGTGAGCGCAGCCTGACGGGCTGGCTGATGGAGATGGGCTGGTAACAAGCAGCAGGAGGAGATAGCCGTGGCGGATATTCTGATCATTGAAGACAATGCGGAGCTGGCGGAGGTGATTAAGGATTTTTTGCAGGTGGAGGGATATTCTGTATTCATTGCAGCCTCCGGAGAAGAGGGACTGGCATATCTGGAAGTGCATGCGGTCAAGCTGCTGCTGCTCGATATTATGCTGCCGGAGCTTGACGGCTTCGCCGTCTGCAGACTCGCCAGAGAGAAGTTCAATTTGCCGATTCTGATTATGAGTGCACGCCATGGGGATGACAATAAGATTATCGGTCTGGAGCTAGGTGCAGATGACTATCTGGAGAAGCCTTTTTCGGTCAACCTGCTGACAGCCAAGGTCAAAGCGCATCTGCGGCGCAGCTATGATATGAACGATGATAAGCAGCTGCTGGCCGATGGAGACCTTACACTTAACCGGACCTCGATGATGGTATATAGAGGCGGGCAGCAGCTCGGGATGACGGCCAAGGAATATGAGCTTCTGGTGCTGCTGATGAATAACAAGGGAAAGGCCCTGCGCAAAGAGTGGCTGTTCCAGCAGGTATGGGGAGCAGACAGCTTCAGTGAGCCTTCGACGCTGACGGTACATATGAATAAGCTGCGGGACAAAATCGAACTGAACCCCAAAGAGCCGAGGCGGATTGTAACCGTCTGGGGGGTAGGATACAAGTATGAAGGCATATAACAAACTGATTCTCTGGACAATACTCGCCGGGTTCATCGTGATTGCCATTCTGAATGCATATGTATCCTACCGGGAAATACGGGAGCCCGGCAAAGCTTACCGGGTGGAGATCAACCGGATCATTGATCAGGTGCAGCGCGGGGTGCTGCCGGAAGAGATTATACTTACTCCGGGAGATTATACATATGTTAACGGATTAAGCTGGATAGATCAGGGGGCGGAAGCACAGGCTGTTGAGCGGTTTTTTGCCGGAATAGGTGTAGCGGATTCATACGAATTCACGGTCAAACCAGTCTTTCTGGAGCAGCAGCTGACAGGGTATTTAAGGTTCTCATACCGGTTGCCCGGTGCGGATCACAGCGTATTCCTAATCCTGAATGTGTTCCTGCTGGCGGCGCTTGGGGCGGTGACTGCACTGCTGTTCTATATCCGGAAGCAGATCCTGCAGCCGTTTCACACCTTACAGGAGTTGCCTTACGAGTTATCCAGAGGCCAATTAAATACAGGTATGAAGGAGCACCGGAGCCGGTTCTTCGGCCGTTTCGTATGGGGGCTGGACCTGCTGCGGCAGACACTGGATGCCCAGAAGCAGACCAATCTCCGCCTGGAAAAAGACCGCCAGACGCTGGTAGCCTCATTGTCACATGAGCTCAAAACACCGGTCGCCGCAATCAGGCTGTACGCCAGTGCCCTAGACGGCAGCCTCTATGACAGTGAAGTGAAACGCCAAGCGGCCGCCAGACTGATTGGCCGGAAAGCGGAGCAGATGGAGCAGCTGATCGGGAATATTATCACGGCCTCGGTCTCCTCCCTGCAGGAAATGGAGGTCGTGCCGGGAGAGTTCTACATCAGTGAGTTGATCCGGAAGGTTGTCCCGGGTCATAAAGAACGGCTGGAGCTGCAGAAGATAGAGCTGAAGGTGGGGCCTTATCAGGACAAACTGCTGCTGGGTGATCTGGATAGGCTGCTTGAAGTACTTAATAATCTTATCGAGAATGCGATAAAATACGGCGATGGCGGTACGGTCAGCATGACCTTCCGGGAAGAGGACTACCGCCAGCTCATCGTCATTGAGAATTCAGGCGAACCGCTATTGCCGGGCGAGCTGCCCTATATCTTCACCAGCTTCTGGCGCGGCTCCAACGCGGACGGGAAGCCGGGCAACGGTCTCGGACTCTTCATCTGCAAACAGCTGCTGATGAAGATGGGCGGCGATATCTTCGCGGAGCCGCTGGAGCACGGGATGCGGTTTGTGGTGGTGCTGCGGTACTGAGGTATGTGCCTCATATTAGCCTTGTTTCGTTGACAATCTTAAAGGAAGCTGACAAAAAAACTCAAACCTAGGTTTGAGTTTTTTTGTCAGTAGGGAGACTGGGATTTCGAATAAATACTGGTGTTAACGGCAGTACTCAACCTATAATATGATTACTGGGATTTTATGCAATCTTGAACCCATCTACTTTTAATAACAAAGGGTGAAATTAGGATTGAAAACGATTTTTAAGTGGCTCAATCATATTAAGTTTTGGGCAATTAAGCTCCTTCCATTGATAATGACAACAGCTTTCATTTATTTCGGGCTACTGGTTTTAAGGGTTTCTGGAGCAGCGTTATTCGGCAGGGATTATGCAGGTTATGACAGGCAACTGATTATATTTGTTTATTCTTTTATTGGATTATTTATGGTGTGGGGTTACTTACGGGTACTCTGGTCTTCTGGCCCATGGAGTGATAACCCGCTAACCAAAAGAAAATTGCTTCGCATTAATGGCGTAGCGCTAGCGATTTTATTGGATCATATAATGAATGATCATAATTCTGGTTTGAACAAACCGTTGTTCTCCATTTTATATGATGTGACTTACATTTTTGCTGGATTGTCACTAGTGAGGTTGGAAATTTCTTTTCTGCTATTCTCAATCCTTAAGTATGAGCAGGCCGATAGATTACGCAGGCTTGCCTACCGGATGGAATTCTTAAAAAGCATTATTGCGGATAATAAAGGTACAGGCGCTGGTACAGATAACGATAAAACTCAGAAACCCGGTTTCAACACGGAAGGTTCACTCGGAAAGGAAGGAAAGGATAAACTTAATCGTGAAGAATTTGCCAAGCATGTTGCCCAAACCATTGAAAAACATATAAGTACTGCTAATGAAGGGGCATTGACGATTGGATTATATGGTCCTTGGGGTTCAGGGAAGTCCTCAATTTTTGACATGATGGAAAGGGTGTTTGTCAGTAAAGAGGACAAGCCGGTTATCGTCCGATTTCAGCCCTGGTTCTTTGGGAAAGATTATATGAACCTAATTCCCGAATTTTTGAATAAACTCATAGATTCCATTAAAGAGCATTCCCCAGATTATGATGCCGGGCTAATTCATGATCTGAAAACATACAGGAAATTCCTGACTCCGATAAGCCTGAGACCTCCCGGACTGATCATTAACCTTAAGGATTTTCCAACAAATACAGTATTCAGTAAAGATTATCAAGATGCTGAAGAGTTGCGTGAACATATTGTAAACCGGCTGAAGAAGGCCAAAATCAAACTTGTTGTTTTTATTGATGATTTGGACCGGCTGGATAATAAAGAAATTCAAATGGTATTCAAGTTAGTGCGTATGATTGCAGATTTCCCCAAGACTACCTATGTTATTGCACTAGATGAGGAGATTGTCAGCAATTCGCTGGCACAGCTCTATTCCAAGGATTTCTCGAAAAATGTTGGGAAAGAGTATTTAGAAAAATTCATTCAAGTTCCGTTATACATTCCAGCCTGTGATCCTGTGCTCTTGGCTAAGCTTGGTTGGGAGATGATAAAGCCGATATTGGTGGCAGAAGAAATTGAGATTAACCAGAGACAGATCAGTGAAATTCTAACAGAACTGAAAGTCTCTCCGCGCAATTTGCAGCGCCTGACTAATTTGTTACAGCTATTTCTGCCATTACTTAAGAAAGATGTATTTCCACTTGATCTGATTAGATTATTAACCATCAAAGTTAGTAAACCGAATTTATTCGATTTTATTGTGGAGCATGGTGATTTCTTTCTCGGTAAAACTGAAGATGAAGAAACGCAGTCAGTATTACGTAAGGAATTAAAGAAAGATTATGCTCAATATCTGTTCGTGATAAAGAAGCTTTTCCCTTTAATGGATACCAATCAGAGAGATGAGAAATGGAAGCTGCAAAAACGGATAGGCGATCCTGAGTACTTCTGGACCTATTTCATGTATTCAGTGCCGCAAAATAAATTGTCTGAGAATGATATGGATAATTTCTACTCTGCGTTGGAATCAGAAAATTCTAAGGCTAAATCTGAAGAACAGCAGAACTATCTGGTTCGAAAGACATCACCAGAAGTGTTTTACCGGAAGCTGGAAGAGAAAATCGCTTCGTCTAATGAGAACAGAAATTTGATGCTCCTTATATATTTGACTACTAAATTCAACGCGGAATATGATAAGGAGAAATCTTATACATATGGTATTGAAGGTAAAACGATAACTTCCCTGTTCTCTCATTTATACAATAGTCCTTGGAGAACATCTGCCATCAACATTATATTCGCAAACAATGCTACCAATCTCGCTCTGACGGGGATAGTCTATGCTCAAATAACCAGCGCAGAAGAGCTTAAGAAAGATATTCAAAACTATTTATCGACCTGCTTTTCTTATTCACTGTTAATGGGGCATCATGAAGATGACATAAGAAGAATATATCATGCTTGGTCGGAAACTGCGGAGGAAGATGTAAAACAAAATATACTAAAAAATTGGTCTAGTCAATATGGAATCGAAGCTATAATAAGATTTCTTATGACAGATGTTCCATACGAAGATATGCTACTATTAGAATCTTACATAAATGTACTGAAGTACGTACCATTACACACAATTGAAAAGGGTTTAACAGGTTTAGAACATATTAAATCAGTTTCCAATATGATTGATGAGTTCAATATGGGTGGGAATCGTTATTTGATAATCCTCAGCTATATGCATAATACGATGTATGATTTTGTTCTCAATACGTTGAAGTTGATAGAGGAAAAAGACGGACTGTTAACATTTGAATTTTCACAAAAAGCTACAAGCTTATGTGAGTTGGGCAATTCGGAGCATATCGAAGAGATTATCCGTTTGCAAAACAAGTTATTATTTAATGATATTCACCAGGATTTTGCATAGATACTAAAACTGAACCGGCTGCTTGCCATAGGGGCAAACCATAATCCATACTTAAATCATTATTAAAAGACCTGACTGGCAGCCATTAGCCGGATCAGGTCTTTTAATATGCGGGTCTTATAGAGCGGCTTATTCAGCCTCAGACAGTCACGCCATCAACAATACAGAAGAAGCTTTGATGATAGCCGTAACAGGGGAGCCTTCAAAAGTGAATTTCCATCATTGTCGACAAATATCATAGTAGAGTATTATTGTAAACGGAAACATGGAGTGTATTGGAGGTTTAATGCGATGATTGAGCTGAAGGTAGTGGATTATCCTGCGGCTGAAGTTTTTTTTGCCGATAAGAAGCAGCATATTCCCGCATTGTCAGTCTTGCAGGGGAATTATCCCGGGCGGGTATTTGCCGATGATGCAACTGCATCATCCCTTGCCGTGGTATGGGCTACGGGGAGATGGATGTATGCTGCCGGAGATATCAGTACAGAGCTGAACAGGATGAAACTGACAGCATTTTTGCAGACCCAAGTGATTCCGGATTGCCGGCGGCGGCAAGAGAATTGGTTCGAGATATACACGGATGATTGTGATGCATGGACGGCATTATTTAGGCCCGGGTATGCCGGACTACAAATATATAGACATATGGAATCGGTATATGAGTTCAATCGTGCAAGGTTCAATCCGCCTGAGAGTAAGGTTACGGAAGACGCTTCAGGCAGCGGCGTGACCGTTGACTACGTGGAATATCCGGTTCTGGAGAATCAGGAAGAGAGTTCATCCGAAATACATAACCGCTTCAGTAGCCTGACAACCACCGGAGCTGTGGTGAAGGTAGAGGGTCAGGCAGTCTCTGTCTGTAAGCATAACGGCTTCACCGTTAACAACAGATATTTCATTGATGTGGATACATACTCAGAAGCTGAGCGCGGCAAAGGATACGCAACGCTAGCCGCACGGTCACTGATTGGTTATTACCTGGAGAGAGGCCAGCTACCCTTGTGGGAAACCACACATGAGAATACCGCGTCACACAGGCTGGCATTGAAGCTGGGATTCGAGCCTGTGGAGAGTTATCCGGTGTTTGCTTTTGTCATGGAGAGCCAGGAGCTTAAACTTCAGTCACCGGGGTAATATACAATATAATCCAGTGACAGGAGGAGAGTATTATGAGAACTTTTGGCAGAGGGATGTTGTATTCCATTATCGTGGTAGTCATTTCGAGAAATGAGGACCGTTCTACCGGATAGAGCTATAATGTTGTGCCGGGATTTAGTGAAAGGCTGTGCTCCGTTATAATGGAGGCGGTCTTTTTTATTGTAAGCAATTCTATGTTGCATTTGGGCAAGAAGGCTAGTGTTGTAGGAAGCGGACTGAGAGGACCCTATTTCCTGAAAAAACCACCTTTTGAGGATGAAGCGGACTGAGATTCCGTTATCTAGTTAAATCGTGCCCGAAATATACAGTATCGAGTAATATAAGCGATTCTGAGTCCGATTGGTCAGTAAATCACCCTAATCTGCTCAAATAAAGGAATCTCAGTCCGCGTCAGAGGTGGATGGACTTGAAGCCTCCCGCCTAACGGACTAGTATGCAATCTGCGATTAAGTATGGGGCGGTATAGCTATACAGAGACTGGACCTTATCGCGCAAACCATTCATAATAATAAGGTCAGTTGTTAACGGTTCCATTGGGTTCATTACACTAACTTAACTCATAAACGGAGGTTCTACGATGAAATACCGCAAGCTGGGAAATACAGGTTTGTCAGTAAGTGAAGTCAGCTTTGGCACTTGGGCAATCGGCGGGGACTGGGGCAGCAGCAGGGATGAAGACGGGCTGAAGGGCTTACAGCTGGCTATGGAGCAGGGCGTTAATTTCTTTGATACTGCCGATGTATACGGCTCCGGGCATGCGGAAGAGCTGCTGGCCAAGGCAACCAAAGGCAAGCAGGATGAGATACATATTGCTACGAAATTCTGCCGTGCCGGTGATATTCATGATCCGGAGAATTACTCTGCGCGCAGAATAAGCGAATATTGTGAACAGAGCCTGCGGCGGCTGGAGAGGGAAGCAATTGATCTGTATCAGGTCCACTGTCCGCCGATGGAAATTCTGCGGGATGGCAGTGTCTTCGGGGCCCTTGACCAATTGAAGGCCGAAGGCAAAATCCGCCACTACGGCGTAAGTGTAGAAACGATAGAGGAAGGACTGCTCTGCCTGGAGTATCCGGGAGTGGAGGCGCTTCAGGTGATCTTCAATCTGTTCCGCCAGCAGCCGGCGCTGGAGTTATTACCGCGTGCGGCTGCCCGTGGCGCAGGGATCTTGGTACGTCTGCCGCTGGCCAGCGGACTGCTGACCGGCAAGTTCAAGGAAACCAGTACATTCCAGGAGAACGACCACCGCAGCTTCAACGCGAACGGCGAGCAGTTCAACGTTGGCGAGACCTTCGCCGGTCTTCCGTTTGTTACCGGAGTAGAACTGGCCCGCAAGCTGGAGTGGATTGCTGAAGGACGCGGCAATATGGCCAGAGCGTCCATGCGCTGGATTCTGGATCATCCGGCCGTCAGCTGTGTGATTCCGGGCTTCAAGAATGAAGCTCAGGTAGCGGATAATCTCGCTACACTTGAAGCTCCTTCCTATAGTTCAGCTGACATGGAGCGCCTGGGCTCATTTTATCAGTCCGAAGTTGTTCCGCATATCCGTGGAGGAGTGTAGCCGCAGCTTATGAACAATATAACCGTCGGACTGCTTGCACATGTAGATGCCGGCAAGACGACCTTCGCTGAACAGCTGCTCTACCATACCGAAGCGATCCGCAGCCGTGGCCGGGTGGATCATCAGGATACCTTCATGGATACCCACGAGATTGAAAAAGCGCGCGGAATCACTGTTTTTGCCGATCAGGCGGAATTTGTATATAAGGATTCGCGGTATTTCCTGCTGGATACCCCGGGCCATGTTGATTTCTCTCCAGAGATGGAGCGCTGTCTGCAGGTGCTGGATTATGCGGTGGTCATCCTCAGTGCGGTGGAAGGCGTGGAGAGTCATACGGAAACCGTATGGCAGCTGCTGCGCCAGCATAACATTCCCACCCTGTTCTTCATTAACAAAACCGACCGTGCCGGTGCGGACGCGCAGCGTGTACTCGAAGAGATCCGGCAGCAGCTCAGCGGCAATGCCTTCCTGCTGCCGCAGCAGCCGGGAGAAGCGTTGACCGATGAGCTTAGAGCATTTATAGCGGAGCGTGATGACACGCTGCTGGAAATGTATCTGGAAGGAGCTCTGCCTGACAACGTCTGCCGCAGTGCACTGCCTGACATGTTGAAACGGGGCGACATTTTTCCTTGTATGCAGGGCTCCGCATTGCTTGATCAAGGGGTGGACGGGTTCCTGGAGGTTCTAAACACGTTAACCTTCACGGAGTACGATCATGAGCTGCCTTTTGCGGGGAGAGTCTACAAGATCCGCCACGACGAAAAAGGCACGCGTATCACCTACATCAAAGCACTTCAAGGAGTGCTGAAGAACAGGGACAGCTTAATGTACGGACATGGACCGGAACGTTTATCGGCGCGGGTTACCGGAATCCGCAAATATAACGGCACCAAATATATTTCCGCCGATTGGGCTGCCGCAGGAGAGCTGTTCGCGGTTGTAGGGCTTACTGAGGCCCTGCCCGGTGAGGGCGTTGGTGAACTGACGGACTCACAGGAAAGCGGCCTGATACCTACGCTGAAATCCAAAGTCCTTTTTGAGCCGCCGGTACACCTGAAAGAACTGATGAATGCCTTTGGACAGCTGGGTGCGGAAGATCCTTCGCTCAATGTAAGCTGGGATGAAGAGCTGCAGGAGCTGCAAATCCATGTCATGGGCGGAATTCAGCTGGAGATTCTGGAGCAGATCATGGCTGAACGTTTTCAGATCCGGATCGCTTTTGGTCCGCCGGAAATTCTCTACAAGGAGACGATTGTGGGCACGGTCTACGGCTGCGGACATTTCGAACCGCTGGGCCACTACGCCGAGGTTCATCTGAAGCTGGAGGCGGGGGATCGCGGTAGCGGTATTTCCTATATTAACAATTGTCATCCGGATGATCTGGCCGTAGGCTATCAGCATCAGATTGAGCAGCATTTGCTGGAGAGCGGCCATCACGGCCTGCTGACCGGTTCACCGCTGACCGACCTGAAGATCACCCTGCTTAGCGGCAGAGCACATAATAAGCATACGAGCGGCGGAGATTTCCGTGAAGCGGCTTACCGTGCCTTACGCCAGGGACTGGAGCAGGCCGGGAATCTGCTGCTGGAGCCGGTCTATGACCTGAAGCTCCGGATAGATTCAGACTACGTGGGCAAAGTAATGAGTGATATCCAGCAGGCCAGCGGCAGCTTCAACCCACCTGAGATTACGGAGTCCAAGGCTGTCATTACCGGTACGGTTCCAGTGGCAAGCTTCATGAATTATGGGGTGAGACTGGCTTCCATGACCCAGGGCAAGGGTTCGCTGTCGCTTAGAGTCGCGGGTTATCAGCCGTGCCATCAGACCGGGACAGTAATTCAGCAGCGGAATTATAATAAAAATGCCGATCCGGCTTACTCCTCGACCTCGATATTCTGCGCCAAAGGCCAGGCGTATCCGGTACCCTGGGATGAAGCAGAGCAGCATATGCATATTAAAGTACGATGAAGAAAGGTGCAGACGGACAATGACTGAAGTAATTGATAAAATTGCCTGGATATATATCGTGGACGGCAAGGTGCTTGGCGCGCGTTCCAAAGGAAAGGACACCTATTATTTCCCGGGAGGCAAACGGGAGTCTGGTGAGAGTGATGCACAGACATTGATCCGGGAGATCGAAGAGGAATTATCTGTTCAGATCATACCGGAGACCATTGCGGAATTCGGAAGCTTTGAAGCTCCCGCGCATGGCAAAGCAGACGGCGTTTCAGTCCGGATGACCTGCCTGACCGCAGATTTCACGGGTGAACTGAGCCCGGCTTCAGAAATCGAGGAATTGGCCTGGTTAACCTATGGGGATAAGGCCCTTGTGTCAGCTGTCAGTGTGATGATTATGGACAAGCTGCGGGAAATGAAGTTGCTCTCCTAAACCATACAGTTATAAGCCCGTTTCGAGCCGGAAATCCGGTTTGAAATGGGCTTTTTATCTCTTTACCGGCTTCTTTCGGGCAGCCGTTCGCAGACACTTTTACAATTCAGGACATATGTCCTTCCCGAATCCGGCAAACTGGCTTTTAATTAAAGCAGACAGTATATAGAGGAGAGAGACAGATGAAGGGGATAATTTTCGCATTTATAGGCGGGGCATGCATTACGCTGCAAGGGGTAGCGAATGCAAGAATCAGCCAGGATATTGGTACGTGGCAGGCAGCAACGATCACGCAGTTCACCGGGTTCCTGATGGCGCTGGTCATTGCGCTGATCGTACGGGACGGCAAGAAGCACGGCTTCCGCAAGGTTAATCCGTTATACCTGATCGGCGGCGGTTTTGCCGCATTCGTTATTTTCAGTGAGGTTACGGCGATTCAGAGCATCGGTGTCACCTTAACCATCTCCGCCTTGCTGATTGCTCAGCTGTGCCTGACTTTTGTCATCGACATCAAAGGCTGGTTCGGGGTAGCCAAGCAGAAGATGAAGCTGCCGCAGTTTATCGGGATCGGGATGATGATCCTGGGTGTGGTCGTGCTGAAGTTCTGATGATCAGGTCAAGCGGAGGTGAACCTGTGCGATGAAGGAAATTCAAGATTCCGGTCGGCTGCAGGCATATCTGCAGAAGCACCAGCTCGATTATATTTTCACAGAGCCGCTTAAGCCGCTCTTGTCGCTGCTAAGCTACGATCCGGGGGAGCATATTTGTTCCAAAGGAGACCCTTCAAGCACACTCTATGTGCTGGTCAAGGGGAAGCTTAAGATTTACACGACCTCGGCAGAGGGCAGAACATTGATTATTTCGTTCAAAACTCCGCTTGAGCTTATAGGCGATGTCGAATATATCCAGGGTACAGAGATGCTCAATACGGTAGAGGCGGTATCACCGGTTCACATGATTGGGGTGCCGTACCGCTGGCTGAATAAATATGCGAAGGATCATCCGCCGCTGCTGCATTTTATGCTGGAGATCATCACTCAGAAGTTCTACCGGAAGTCCAGCTTCCTCAGTCTTAATCTGATGCATCCGGTGGATGTGCGGCTGGCCAGCTACCTGCTGTCAATCTCCTACGACGAATCCGATCCGCAATTTACCGGCCAGCTGAATACGGTTAATCTGGTGGATACCGCTAATTTCATCGGCACCAGCTACAGGCATTTGAACAGAGTGATCCGGAAGTTCTGCCAGGAAGGGCTGACCGAGCGCAGCTCAGGGGCAATTATCGTCAAGGACAGGGAAGGGCTCTCAGCTCTGGCTAGCCGCAATATTTACGAATAAACCCAGGCAATAAGGCAACACAAATCAGCATATAAGGGAGCAACAGATATGTTAGCAGGAATACTACTCGCGCTGATCGCGGGTGCACTGGTTAGTCTACAGAATATTTTCAATGCCAAGGTCAATGAGCATACAGGCTCCTGGACAACCACCACACTGGTGCTGGGTATGGGGTTCGCAGCTTCACTGATTATGGGGCTGATTATGGAAGGGAAGAACATGTTCACGCTGCAGCATATGCAGCCCTGGTACTGGTTCAGCGGTATGATCGGTGTAGGCGTCGTCATCTGTCTGGTCCAGGCCACCCGAATTCTAGGCGCAACTTATGCGATCTCCATTGTCCTGACTGCTCAACTCGGCTTCGCCTTGCTCTGGGATTCCCTGGGCTGGCTGGGCCTTGAGAAGGTTCCGTTCTCATTCAATCAGCTGATCGGTGTGCTCATTATCGTCGGGGGCATTCTGGTGTTCAAATTAGGAGGCAAAAGCGATTCTAAAGAATCCGCCGGAGCCATCGAGCGCCGCAGTGCGCTGCATACGGATTAAATTAAATGTGAGGCGCGCACCCGTTCAAAAACGGACTGCGTGCTTTTTTTTCAACAGATAAGAATTTATTTGCTGCACACTAGCTGAAAAGATGCTGTCCTTATAGGGACGGGTAAGCCGCCGTTTCAGGAGAGATGCGGATAAGTGGAGGGCTTGCTAAGAACGGGTGCTGGTGGGGCTGAAGATACTGGTGGAGCTGGTGGTGCTGGTGTGTTGGAGGTGCTGGAACTGAAGCTGGCGATGTTCGAATAAGTGA
This sequence comes from Paenibacillus sp. IHB B 3415, assembly GCF_000802655.2. Classification (NCBI taxonomy): domain Bacteria; kingdom Bacillati; phylum Bacillota; class Bacilli; order Caryophanales; family Paenibacillaceae; genus Paenibacillus; species Paenibacillus sp. IHB B 3415. The sequence continues at coordinate 54,818 of NZ_JUEI01000001.1, forward strand.
AGAAGCGGACTGACATTCCTCTATTTCATGTAAAAAGCTTCTATTGGTGCGTATGCGGACTGAGATTCCGTTATCCTGTACATTCGGACATAAAATAAGCGTGTTTCGGACACTTAACGGAATCTGAGTCCGCGTGTCATGCGATTTCGCCATAATTGCTGAAATAACGGAATCTCAGTCCTCATAATAGCGTGTTAGTCGTGTAGAACCCCGGTATGCTCCCGCAGAAAAAGTGCCTGATTGCCGTTACTCCCGCAAAGCAAAGCAACACCAGGCTGCAGCCCGGCGCTTAACAGCGCGCAAAAAGCAGACCGCAATACGGTCTGCCGCCCATAATATAGCTCTGCAAAGCAGGCTACACCTGTCCGAGAGAGGCTGCTGTGCTGCTGCCTTGCATCGCACTTTTCCATTTCGCATACGTGTTCCAGGCCAGGCCGTTGTCCAGCAGATGCTTGCAGGTATAGACGCCTTCCTCAATAGAGTTGACCCTGCCGGCGGCATGGAGCCTGGCTGCACCATTCAGCAGTGTCTGATTGTAGAACGCCAGATGTCCGCCGCCCTGCAGCACTTCCTCGGCGGTACGCAGCTGTCTTTCGGCTGTCCAATCGACTTCCGGAACGGGTACTTCCAGTCCGAGCGACTCCGGATCAATGATATCCAGCTCCGTCGCACCATTCTGAATGCGGTATACGCGGTTCGGCCGGTCGATATACAGATCCTCCGAGCCTTCCACGCCTTGAACAACCAGTCCCCGCTGATATCCGAGCTTCGCAATCAGCCGGGAGATCCGGTCGAATACCGTATTATGAAAAATGCCGAAGACGATATAAGGTGAACAGGAATAATCAATCAGCTTCTCGGCTGTATTGAAAATCGTGCGCAGCCCAATGTCTTCACGCAGGCCGCGCAGAGCACCCAGCGGCGGGCACCACTGCTCCGATTTCGCAAACAGCACACCGCTGGCCTCCGCCGCCTCAATGGCGGCACTGCGACTTAGACCGGTAATATCAATTCCGGATGCATGAATGATATCCTGCAGCGTAATCCCCCACTTCGGAGGCAAGCCTGCGGAGCCATGCAGAGTAACCGGCAGACCGGCGGCAGACAGCAGGAAGGCTGCCGGGAACGTGGCGATGAAGGAATGAACCCTGCCGTCATAGGGTCCGGCACAATCGATCCCCTGTTGGACAGGTTCCCGTGAGGCATATTTGCGGCAGACTGCGACGAAGGCTTCCAGCTCTTCCAGGCTCTCCAGCTTCATGCGTTCGGCGATCAGGAACGCGCCAATCTGCACCGGAGAAGCAGTCTGTCCGAGAATGGCTTCCGCTGCATATTCCGCTTCCCCGTAGCTTAAATCTTTGGCACCGCGCTTGCCGCGGGCCACTTCTTTCAGAATATTAATCATATGGAAGTCTCCTTAAGTTTGATCCTGCAGCATCTGGTACACCTTGACAATGGAAGTAGCGACATCGACCATCCGTTTCCGTTCGTTCATTGCCTGCTTGCGCAGCAGGTCGTAAGCTTCGGATTCGCTGATGTTCCTGGCTTTGGAGAGAATACCTTTGGCCATGTCGATCCATTTACGCTCCTCAAGCCGGGATAACAGCTGTTCCCGTTCCTTGAGCCATTGCTGGCGCTCGAAGCATTGCCTGGAGCTGAAGTGGAGGATCCAGTGGATCTCCTGAGGCTGCATCGCCGGAGACAATATTCCATCCACCATAATATCATCTCCACAGGCAGAGACGGATAACGTTGCGGTCCGCGGGGTACACCACCAGAGTACAGGGGCAACCTTGTGCTGAACCAGAATACTTCTCCAATAGCTGATCTCAGTAACGGGGAGATGAAGAATGAAGGCATCCGTGTCACCGATCAGCGGAAAGACCTGATCTTCCGAAGCAGCCGTCCCGATCACATAACCACAGGAACTGAGGATACTGTCAGGAGTTGGGGAGGAGCGTTCTTCTGCGGAATTCTCTGTTCTGCCCGGATCTATAACTAACAGGGAATGCATAGTTGACGACGCTCCTTTTACATATAATAAGGGGATAAGTCTGCACACCAATGTAGAACAAGTACAGTCGTAATAAAGACGATGTAATATTATATAACACAGTTCAGGTAATTTTGTCGATGAATTAAAATAATAAAATTTTATATGTCATAATTATTGACGTAATCAGGATGGCTGTAGTATAGTCGTTTTAACAAATTCATCAATTCTGCGAATACAACGATGTATTCGGTTGAAGCGGCAATGGCGCCTGCTTTCACTTAAATCGCAACGGAAGAAGTATGTTTCCGGGCGGAGTGAAGCGGGCTATTTCTGTTGTTTACCTGGAGAGGAGAGAGATACATGTCAGCAATTCGCAAAAAACTGATATTAGTCGGTAACGGAATGGCGGGGGTACGGGCGATTGAGCATCTGCTCAAATTAGCGCCGGAGGCTTATGACATTACAATCTTTGGTTCGGAGCCGCATCCGAATTATAACCGTATCATGTTGTCTTCTGTTCTTGCAGGCGGTGCAAGCCTTGATGAGATCGTAATCAACGACCTGGAGTGGTACCGGAGCTTCAATATTCAGCTGTATACAGGACACACCGTAACCTCCATTGATCCTGTAGAGCGCAAAGTCCATACGGATAAAGGAATTACTGCAAGTTATGATGAGCTGATTCTGGCAACCGGCTCCAACCCCTTCATGCTGCCGATCCCAGGTGCCGAGAAGGAGGGCGTCATTGCCTTCCGGGATATCAAGGATACACAAATCATGCAGGAGGTATCGCAAAAATATGGCAAAGCGCTGGTGATCGGCGGCGGTCTGCTCGGACTGGAGGCGGCAAGAGGGCTGCTGCATCTGGGGATGGAAGTATCGGTAGTCCACATCCATGAATATATTATGGAGCGCCAGCTGGACGAGTCCGCCTCCGTAATGCTGCGCAAGGAACTGGAAGCTCAGGGAATGAAGTTCCTGCTGAAGAAGCAGTCCGAAGCGGTTCTTGGCAAAAAGCGGGTCAAAGGCCTTTTGTTCGCAGATGGCAGCATAGAAGACGCGGATCTGATTGTGATGGCTGTCGGCATCAAGCCGAATGTAGAGCTTGCCCGCAGCAGCGGGATTGAAGTCAACCGCGGGATTATTGTGAACGATTATATGGAGAGCAGCCTGCCCGGCATCTATGCCGTCGGGGAGTGCGCGGAACACCGGGGTATTGCCTACGGGCTTGTCGCCCCGCTATATGAACAAGGCGCTGTCCTGGCTAAAAGGCTGGCAGGTGTACCAACAGAAGGCTATGCCGGTTCGGTTACCTCTACCAAGCTGAAAGTATCCGGCGTTGATGTGTTCTCGGCTGGACAATTCACCGAACAGCCCGGCACCAAGGCGCTGCGGTTCCAGGATGAGACCGATGGTGTGTATAAAAAGCTGGTCATTCACGGTGATAAACTGATTGGAGCTGTGCTGTTCGGAGATACAGGTGACGGAGCGCAGCTGTTCTCGATGATTAAGAAGGGCGAGAATATTAAGGGGAGAGAAAAAGAGCTGCTGCTCGGAATATCTGCTGATGCGCTGGCGCCCAAAGGGAACCGGCTTGAAGGAATGGCAGATGATGAGATCATCTGCGGCTGCAATGGAGTCTCGAAAGGGGCGATTGCTGAGGCGATTACCTCCGGCGGCTGTACCAGTGTAGGGCAGATCAAAGCCTGCACCAAAGCCTCGGCTTCCTGCGGCGGCTGCAAGCCGCTGGTGGAAGGACTGCTGCAGCTATATGCCGGCGAGGCTGCCGTAACGGTCAAAGAAGGAATCTGCGGCTGCACCACACTCGGGCGTGATGAGATCGTCGCCGAAATCAAGCGGATGAAGCTGATGACCGTCAAGGAGGTCATGAATGTTCTGGAGTGGGGCAATGAAGAAGGCTGCGCCAAATGCCGGCCTTCCCTGAACTACTATCTGGGGATGCTCTATCCTGAAGAATATATTGATGAGAATGAATCGAGATTCACCAATGAGCGCTACCATGCCAATATCCAGAAGGACGGTACGTACTCCGTGGTGCCGAGAATCTACGGAGGTGTCACCTCTCCGGCAGAACTGATCAAGATTGCACAGGTTGCGGTGAAGTTCGATGTCCCGCTGGTCAAGTTCACCGGCGGACAACGGCTCGATCTGCTTGGGGTGAAGAAGGAGGACCTGCCGAAGATGTGGGAAGAGCTGGATATGCCCTCCGGCCATGCCTACGGCAAGACACTGCGGACAGTGAAAACCTGTGTCGGCTCCACCTATTGCCGGTTCGGCACGCAGGATGCCCTTGGAATGGGTATCCGGCTGGAACAGGCCTTTGAACGGCTGAACACACCGGGCAAAGTGAAGCTGGCGGTATCCGGTTGCCCGCGCAACTGTGCGGAAGCGACGATTAAGGATTTCGGTGTCGTAGCCATTGACGGCGGCTGGGAGCTGCATATCGGCGGCAACGGCGGCGTTCATGTCCGGGCCACGGAGCTGCTCTGCGTGGTGAAGACCGATGATGAGGTGATGGAGTGGGCCAGTGCGTTCCTGCAATATTACCGTGAGAATGCCGGGTGGAATGAACGGACTGCCCAGTGGGTGGAACGTGTCGGCCTTGACAGCATCAAGCAGGCGCTGGAGTCCCGCGAGGCACGATTGGCGCTGCAGGAGAGAATTCAGAAGACGCTTAGTCTCACCACCGATCCATGGAAGCAAATTGTGAATACACCGGAGCTGCGCAAAAATTTCGAACCGATCTCCTTGCCGGAGACAGTCTAAGGGGGCTTACAAATGACAATGACCAAGATGCTCATTGGTAACTTGAACGATATTGACATCAAGGGCTCGCGTAAGTTACGGGTGGGAAATACCGAGATTGCCTTGTTCCGGTTAAGCAGCGGGGAGGTGCTGGCGGTGGAGAATAAATGCCCGCATAAAGGCGGAGTTCTGTCCGAGGGGATGGTCTGTGGTTCGAAGGTGCATTGTCCGCTCCATGACTGGCGGATCGATCTTCATAGCGGTGACGTGCAGGCACCCGATACAGGGCATGTGACAACCTATGAGGTGGAGGTTGATCACACCAGCGGCAGCTTGTACCTAACGATATAATTCATCCGAGCATATAAAAGGGGGATTCCTAATGGACTATGTCAAACCAAGTGAAGTATTGACCTCAATGATTGAAGCCGGCAAGACCAAAGCGGAACTGGGCATTATGCAGCTGATTGTCCGCGGCAGTCTCGGTGGCGCCATTCTGGCCTGTGCCACAACGCTGGCCTTTACCGCCACCGCCCAGACCAAGATCCCGATGGTTGGTGCACTTCTGTTTCCTGTAGGCTTTGTGATGATCATTCTGCTTGGGCTAGAGCTGGTCACCGGCAGCTTTGCCCTGGTTCCGCTGGCTGTGCTGGAGAAGCGGACAACAATAAAACGGATGCTGGGTAATTTCTTCTGGGTTATTATCGGGCATCTGATTGGATGCGCAGTATACGCAGCTCTGTATGGACTCACAATTACGAAGATGGGGACGGATATGTCGAATCCGCTGATCCAGACATTAATTACAACCAGTGAGGCCAAAACTACAGCTTACAAGAGTATGGGGGCTGAGGGCATGACACTCGTCTTCATCAAAGCCATGCTCTGCAACTGGATGGTTACGCTGGGTGCGGTAATGGCTATGACCTCCAAGTCCACATCCGGCAAAATCTTCGCCATGTGGCTGCCGATCCTGACCTTCTTCGGGCAAGGCTTCGAGCATACGGTTGTCAACTTCTTCGTTATTCCTGCCGGAATGATGCTTGGCGCGAATGTCAGCTTCGCGGACTGGTGGATCTGGAACGGCATTCCCGTTCTGATCGGCAATTTCGCCGGAGGCCTGCTGTTCACGGGCATTCTTCTCTATCTGTCGCAAAAAAGCTTCAAACCCGGAGCCTCTTCTGAAGCCGGATTGACGCCGGGACGCGATACAGTAATCTCAGCCACAGCCGCCCTGGAGAAAAGCCTATGAAGCAGGGCAGCATATCCATTGTCGGTGCAGGCCCCGGTGATCCCGAGCTGATTACAGTCAAGGCACTGCGGCGTATTCAGAGTGCAGATGTGATTCTGTATGACCGCCTGGTGAATGAAGAGCTGCTGGGCTATGCCAAAAGCGATGTTCTGCGCATCTACTGCGGCAAAGCGCCCGGACTTCACTCGATGCCGCAGGAATCCACCCAGCAGCTGATGATCAAATATGCTGCAGCCGGATGTCATGTGGTACGCCTGAAAGGCGGAGACCCGTTTGTCTTCGGACGCGGCGGGGAGGAAGCGCTGGAAGCCGCAGCTGCGGGAATCCCATACGAGGTAATCCCCGGGATCACCTCGGCGATCGGCGCAGCAGCTTCTGCCGGCATCCCGCTGACCCATCGCGGATTGGCGGCTTCATTCGCTATCGTGACGGGCAGCCGTTGCCATGATCAGGACTCTCCGGTACGATGGGATGCACTTGCCCATAGTGTGGACACCCTTGTCATCTATATGGGAGTCAGCAAACTGGGCGAGATTTGTGATCAGCTGCTTAAGCACGGCAAAGATCCGCTGACACCTATTGCACTGATTGAGAACGGGACAACAGTGCGCGAACGGACGGTGACCGGAACACTCGGCAGTATCGGCAAACTGGCAGCGGCGATGAGAATCAGCAACCCTGCCATCATCATTATTGGCGAAGTGGTTAAGGTAAGAGAGGAACTGCTCAGCCTGGAAAAGACAGTGCGCTCACAGATCGGCTGAGAAAAAACCAATCAGGCGTTGACATGACCCGGCAGCAGCCGGATCACGTTGACGCCTGATTATATGTTATATTAATGTCAAACCCAAAGTGACTGCTGTCACAGGAGTCCGGGCAGATTACAGACTATACTTGTCACCTGATCGAATTCGCAGGCATTTTGCCCTACAAAGGAGAGAAATATCTGATGCATATACAACTAAACCCGCTCACCGAAGAACGGCTTGCGCAGAGTCTTGCCGGCCAGCCCGGGCAATTTAAAATGTTCTATGATACGGAGGATTGCGGCTGCAATGGCGTTCTGGTCATCCGGATTGTAAGCGGGCCTTCCCCGACGGATATCGTATTTCAAACCGAACCCTTCACCTTTCTGTGCGACCGGCAGCAGGAATCCCTATTCGATGAGAACATGCGACTGGAAGCAGAGGAAGGCTATCCAGCCTACAAACTGACAAGCGATTCTTCCTTGTTCGGGAGTAATATCAGGGTACAGAATGCACGCAACTGAACAACGGTATGTAATAAAGCCATCAACCGCGAATAACGGGAGATGGCCTTTGTTTAGAAGCAGGGCAGACTTTTAATAAGCAGTCCATCCGCCATCGGCCGTTACCACCGCTCCATTAATAAAGCTTGCTTCGTCTGAGCCAAGGAACAGGGCAAGCTGTGCGATTTCCTCCGGTTTGCCCGTGCGCGGATTGAGAGCCAACCCCGGCTGCGTGCGTCCCATCCCGAATTCATTAATATGCGTCATGGTAGATCCGATATTGGTCTCTACCCCGCCCGGAGCAATCGCATTGCAGCGTATGCCCTGCGGGGCATACATGAATCCGGTATTCTTGGTGAATCCGACAACGGCATGCTTGGAGGCGGTGTAAGCTGCACCTGCCCGGGCACCAAATAGTCCGCCTGCGGATGCTACGTTAATGATCACCCCTTGCTGTTTAGCCAAGAAGATAGGGAGTACTTTACGTGTAGCACGCATTACGGATGTAGTATTGACAGCAAAGATGCGGTTCCAGCTGTCATCCTCAATGTCACCTGCCGGTTCAAAGTTATCCATAATCCCCGCGTTGTTCACCAGGATATCTACGGTTCCGTAGGTTTTTACTGTAGTGTCGATCAGGTTCTGGATATCAGATTCATCAGCAACATTTGCTTTCACCGCGAGGGCTTCACCGCCGCCGGACTTAATTTCCCCGGCCACCGTCTCCGCAGCCTCCAAGTGAATATCCGCTACTACTACCTTAGCGCCTTCTTTGGCATAGAGAGCCGCAATCGCCTTGCCCATCCCGGATGCCGCTCCGGTCACTATTGCCACTTTGTTCTGAAGTCTCACATGTACGCCTCCCGCTTGAATTATACTTTGTCTGGTCTAGTATCATTTGATCCATGGGGTTTTATGCGCCTGGTTGACGCTATACTTCATGAAGGCTTACCATAGAGGCTATATGAACGGGAAGAGGATGAAGTATATGATCATGATCGGACTGGATATCGGAACCACCTCAATTTCCGGATTGCTCTACGATCTGGAGACACGAACCGTCCTGCATTCGATGACAGAGGAACAGGTAAGTAAACCCTTCAGCCCGAAACATGAATGGGAACGTCTGCAGGAGCCGGGAATCATTCTGCAGCAGGCTGAACGTATCCTTGGACTTCTGCTGTCACAGGAGCCGGAAGCTGCAGGGATCGGCCTGACCGGGCAGATGCACGGGATTGTATATATAGACCAGAGCGGCAATCCTCTGGGCCCGCTCTATACCTGGCAGGATGGGAGAGGAAATCTGCCTTGCGGGGCGGATAACAGCCTCACTTATGCGCAGAAACTAAGCGGACTTGCCGGATATCATGTAGCTCCCGGCTACGGACTAGCTACTCACTATTATAATTTGCAGCATCAGCTGGTGCCTGAGCATGCAGTCCAATTCTGCACGATTGCGGATTACATCGCGATGAGGCTGGCGAACAGCGTGGTACCTCTAATTGATGCAACACAGGCGGCCGGGATCGGAGGCTACAGCTTGCAGACGGGTGCTTTTGATATATCAGCGCTTATGCAGGCTGGAATCGATGTGGCGATATTGCCGCCGGTCGTCCCTTCAGGGACTGCAATCGGTGCTACACCACAGGGAATACCTGTGTACACCTCGCTCGGGGACAATCAGGCCAGCTTCCTGGGCAGCGTGCCGCAGCCTGACGGTTCATTGCTGCTGAACATCGGCACGGGCAGCCAGCTATCGGCCTGGCTTCCTGAATACACCCCTGCTCCATCAGCAATGGAGGTGCGCCCTTATCCGGGCGGTGGAGTACTCATGGTAGGGGCTGCGCTTAGCGGCGGCAGATCATATGCTCTGCTGGAAGGCTTCTTCCGGCAGCTGATCACAGCTTACACAGGAGAAGCACCTGCAGATATCTATTCTCTGCTGGCTCAACTGCTTACGGAAGAGCCATCTGGTGGAAAGAACACTGGCCTAAAGGTGAATACACAGTTTCTGGGTACAAGAGCTGAGCCGGGCAAGCGCGGCAGCATCGAGGGAATCACACTCGATAACTTCACACCTGCCGGACTGGCCCATGCTTTTCTCCAGGGGATGATTGATGAATTATACGGCTTCCTGAAGGATCTGGAGCAGCAGGGGGCGAAGGGGTTCACCCGCCTCATAGGTTCCGGTAATGCATTGCGGAGTAATCCGGTGCTGTGCGCCAAGGCTGAAGCAGCATTCGGAGTACCGCTCACAGACGGTGCGCAAACTGAAGAGGCTGCTGTAGGAGCAGCGCTCTGTGCAGCTGTCGGCAGCGGGATGATCTCCAGTTTCAGGGAAGCTGGTGCTTTTCTTGGAGAATTTTATCATTGACAAAATATATTATTTATGCTATAATTTACATATTAATAGTTTGTGTATATAATAAGATTCTCCGGCCGGGGGAATCTTATTTTTTTATGGGAGGATACACGTTTGAAGCAGAATGAGTCCAGTTTGACTTCCAAAGTAGCAGCGTTTGGCCGAGCCTATCACAGTAAATATGACACACCCAAGATTTTCGATGATTATTTGGCCCAAGACTTGATTTCACCGCAGGAGTTTTCAGACATCCGCAAGAATATGGTGCAGGGCATCTCTTTTTTCAACATAGATATTGCAAATCAACATCAGGATGATCCCGACGCTATTCTGAAATGGATTACACATGTACAGCTGTCTCCGACACCGCTCGCGCGTGCTGCTTACTGTGAGGCCCTATTGCTGCATGAGCTAACCTTAGGACTGAAGCAGTATGTCATCCTTGGAGCCGGACTTGATACCTTTGGCTACCGTCATCCTGAATTGAAAGACCAACTGGAGATATTTGAAGTGGACTATCCGGCTACACAGGAGTTCAAGAAGCAGAGGCTCAGTGACGCCGGGTTGGAAGTTCCGGTCAATCTTCATTTTGTACCTATGGATTTCACCAGCAAATTCTCTTCTTCCAATCTGATTGGGCAGGGGTTTGATCCACAAGCCAAGACCTTCTTCAGCCTGCTGGGTGTGTCCTACTACCTGACGAAAGAGGAGAACGCCAGCCTGATTACTGAATCGTTCGCTGGTCTCCCGGCAGGAAGCTCTATCGTGCTGGATTATGCGGATGAGCGGCTTTTTGAAGAGAAGGGACTGTCCGGCCGGGTGGAAAAGATGGTACAGATGGCTGCCGTCAGCGGTGAGCCGATGAAATCCTGTTTCGCTTATCATGAACTGGAACAGCTGCTAGAGCAAGCAGGCCTGCTGATTTATGAGCACTTGTCCCCGGCGGAGATCAATGACAGGTTCTTCAGCAACCGGAGTGATGCTTTGACCGCTTTTGAGACGATTCATTATATTCATGCGATAAAAAAATAATAATTATCCAAATTACAAAGGAACCTCTCAGTCTATTATTATAGGCGGGAGGTTCTTTTCAATAAGAAATGCGGAGGAAGATGGTCTCCCGTAAATAAAAGCTTCCACAGCCGCAGCAGCAACGTTCCTGTCCGGATGTGAATTATCGATCTGTGCCACACGTGAAGCCGGAAGCGGCCATGCAACGGTGCGGTTGCCCAGGGAAGCGCTGAACTCATCCCAGTGTGCGAACTTCCAGGCGTCCAGAGGGGATTGTCTGCCCTCAAGCCGTTCACGGAACGCTGCCGCATCAGGAAGACTGACCATTACAACTTTGACCTCGACCTCCTCCAGTGTACGTCCGATGCGCGACAATTCACGCCCGATCCACTCCGGGTCGGCCGCTTCCTTGGTGAAGGGACCCACGACGAATATATCGCTTTGCAGTCCGATATTGTCCAGCGCAGCATCCATCGTAATCCGGTATCCCAGGTCACGGCATAAGCTTTTATATTCATCCGAATCCCTGTCATCGGGGTCCAGTCCATGCATAGTCATGATCGCGGTAGCTGCCGGACGCAGCAGAATATCCATATCGAATACAGAGGCCGGGCGCCGGGCTGCTATGGTTTTGGCGAGTGTTGTTTTGCCGGCCCCGCCCGGACCGAGGAAAAATACAAGTTTGTTCATTAGACTCTCTCCTTGAAATGTGCAGCATTCTTGCAGCTCGCGGATGAACCGCTTGGTCGCTGAACACATGTATTATCTTTGCGGAACACAACACCTATCCGGCGTGTCGGCGAAGGATTAATAATCGGAAGCACCCGTACTGAATCCTTCTGCAGATGCTCCATTAAGCTGCGGGGCAGAACCGTACAGCCCATGCCGCTCTCCACCATATGGACAAGTGCCTCTATCGTGGTCATCTCCAGAAAAGGCGATAAAAGATATTTTGGCTGTGATGCTTGAGTATTTTGCCCGCTTCGGTCAATGCAATCTTCTTGCCGATCCGGTCGAACATCGGGGTGCCAGCCTCATACTCCGGATTCCGGATCTGCTGGCTAAGCGAAGGCTGCGAAATCCGGATTGGGATTGGCTGAAACTATGATAATGATAGCCTATTCTGAATAGAAAAAGCACCTGCCATTCTCTAAAATAAGAGTTGTCAGAAACAACAAAACCTAGAAAAGAGGAATTACAATGGCAAAAGCGGTGTTTTTTCATGCAGGCTGGAGTGAAATCCGTACCGGCACTTGTTCTGGATGGATGGGTCTATCCTATTAATTTCTGAGCCGGCATGGAGGATGTCAAAAAGTAATCAAAGTATAATCTTTTAGATATAGAGCTGCAAATACATCCTATTCCACAGGTATGAAGGGGTGTGTTTGCGGCTTTTTTGCGAGTTGATGGAGTAGGAAGTCTGCTGTTATGATAAAGTGTATAGGATAACGGGACATAGCCCGGAAGAATGGCGGGAGGCTTAACAGAATGATGAATATCAGATACATAGAGCGCAGAGATAATGCGGCCATTGAAGGGATTATCCGGGAATGTCTGATTGAATTCGGGGGCAACCGTGAAGGTCTTGCCTGGGCTGATGACAGCATGCATGACCTATACACCTATTATAATAGTGCTGCGAACAGGGCTTACTGGATTGTTGAAGAAGATGGAGAGGTGCTTGGCGGATGCGGGATTGCACCTTTTGATGAGGAGAACGGGATCTGTGAGCTGCAGAAAATGTATCTGTCATCCGCCATCCGCGGCCAAGGAGCTGCTGCAGATCTATTAGGGACGGCACTGGAATTCGCCAGGCAGCATTACAGCAGATGTTATCTGGAGACGCTGCAGACCATGCAGGCCGCAGGCCGTTTCTATGTCAAACACGGTTTCGGGCTGCTGGATGCTCCGCTTGCCGGCTCAGAGCATTATGCCTGCGACGCCTGGTATATCAAAGATTTGTCTTAGAAATTCAAACCATTGTATCCACAATCCTTCCTTGAAGATTCAGGGAGGATTATTTTCATTTTTCAAATTACGCTTCCTTGTGATAAATGACTCTGACAAAAGCTCTCCATTTTGAAATAGTGTATGTACACGATAAATAGAACAGGAGGAGAATAATCTATGACAACAGCCGGTGACCCTTCTTCTTCACCCAATATCCGCGTTTCTAGTGTCTGCAGCTGTATTAATCTGCGGAGGGCTTCCACAGCAGTCACAGGAATATATGACGGATTTCTGTCTCCAAGCGGTTTAAATATCAGCCAGTTTTCTTTACTGAAGCATATTTACTCCCTCGGACCGGCAAGTGTCAGCGATCTGGCGCTTGAGATGAGACTGGACCGGACCACTATTGTCCGCAATCTCAAGGCACTGGAACAGATTGGCTATGTGGAGGATATTTCTCCGCAGGGAAGCCGGAACCGCCTGCTGATCCTGACTGAGAGCGGGAAAGTGAAATATATAGCTGCCGGGAACCAATGGGAGCAGGCGCAGAGTTTTTTGCAGGAGGCATTGGGCGATGAAGATATGAAAGTACTTACTACCCTTTTATCCAAAGTGGAGAAACTGATGGCCTAAGCATAACCTCGACTCTTGGTTCATCAATCTTTACGCAGTAATGACGCAACAGCAGTTGCTTATCGCCATTTCGTGTATATACACGATAATTCCGGACAGAAAGAGTCACTCAAGAGGAGGGGAAGACCATGCACCCAGACAGTGCTGCAATTAATGAAAGAGCGGAAGATAAACAGAAGCAGCTCATTATTGAAGTGATGAAAGCCTTTGTTAAGGAGAGCCCATTAAACTGGTCAGATGTACTTCAGGGACCTTATTATGATGAGCCTATCATTCAATTTGCCTCAGCTGACGATCCGTTGTTTGAGGAGTATAAAAGCATTATTGGTCCCGGCCATGCAACGCCAAAAGAGGTAATAGAGCGTTCATTCGGTTCAGGGACCTACAATGGCGGTTCGGTGATCAGTATAGTGCTGCCCATTCATGAATCCATCAGGAAGGCCAACCGTCAGCAGAAGGACAGAGCTTCACGGGAGTGGGCCCTGCTGCGTACGTTCGGGGATGAATATTTCTTGAAGGCGGCCCGCATTTATCTGACGGATTATTTAAAAAACCTTGGTCGCCTTGCGGCTGCGCCGCTGGATACGGATTGGTACGGTATCACCAGTACAGAAACGGGTCCAATCTCCAATTGGTCAGAACGTCATGTTGCTTATGCTGCCGGGCTGGGCACCTTCAGTCTTAATGATGGATTCATTTCGGAGAAGGGAATTGCCATTCGACTGCTGTCGGTAGTAACGGATTTGCAGTTACCGTCTGATCCAAGATCCGCGGCTACTCATACGGGAAATTGTTTGTTATGCAGCAAAGGGAACTGTGGCGTCTGCATTACCCGCTGCCCGGTGCAGGCGATCAGCACAAACGGCCATGACAAAATCGCCTGCATGAAATTTGTGTATGGCCAGGGTTCACGGGAGTGGGCGGCCCAGAGTGGTGGAGAGGCTACATCAGGAGCTGGCTGCGGATTATGCCAGACCAAGGTGCCCTGTGAGAGCAGAAATCCGATGCGAAATGCTAAGTAAAGATGAATTCTGTCACAATCCCTTCTATTCATAACCCGCCTTCAATGCGTTATACCGCGAGGGACCGTAATAGATATGAACGAAGCACTTCCCTGGCGGAGGTGCTTTTTTGTCTATTCAGGATGTTTCGGGCTGACCCGCTGCTGCAAATCATCACGATCATTGAATCGCCTATCTTTTCCGTAGAATTAGCTATTATAGATTGCACTGCGTTAAAACTATAATGATTGTGTATTGCAGTGAGAGGGGGCTGGGCAGAACTATCGCAAGCCGGTTGAGTAGAGGCAATATCAGTAGAGTGGCACCTACACGTTGGAAGCGAATGATGGATTGGTACGGATATTAATTTTTGTAATCGCTATCATTCTAGTACTTCAGAAAATTCTATGTGCCGTTCTAACATCAGATTAAGGAGGATTATAATGCGCAACAAGTATGTCGTATGGTCGCTTGTAGTAACGCTGCTAATCTCAACTCTGTTTATGGCCGCCGGACCGCTGACACATTCGTCTGCTGCGGGCGGACAGAATCTGACACTTAACAAAACCATCACTTCCAGCGGCCAATCTCAGACGTATACGCCTGACAACGTCAAGGACAGCAACCAGAACACCTATTGGGAAAGCACAAATGATGCTTTTCCCCAGTGGATTCAGGTTGACCTGGGTGCGCTTACCGGTATTGACCAGCTCGTGCTGAAGATTCCTGCAGGCTGGGAGACACGCACGCAGACGCTGGCCGTACAAGGGAGTACGAACGGTTCCACATTTACAGATATCGTGGCTTCGGCAGCTTATGTATTTAATCCATCGGCTGGGGGCAACAGTGTCACGATTAACTTTGCAGCAGCCAGTACGCGTTATGTGCGCCTGCTCGTAACCGCGAACACCGGATGGCCGGCAGCCCAGTTCTCTGAGCTTGAAATTTACGGCTCCAGCAGTCCAACAGCCACGCCTGCAGTCACTCCTGCTGCAACCCCGGTTCCGGCCGGTACCTATGAAGCAGAATCTGCCGCACTCTCTGGCGGGGCGAAAGTGAATACTGATCATGCGGGTTACTCCGGTACGGGATTTGTTGACGGTTATCTGACCCAAGGACCGGCAACCACCTTCACGGTGAACGCGGCCGCAGCGGGTTCGCGGAATGTTACGCTGAAGTACGCCAATGCGAGCGGAAGCGATAAGACCCTCAGCATCTATGTTAACGGAGTCAAAATTCGCCAGTCCACCTTGCCTAATCTGGCGAACTGGGATACCTGGAGCACGAAGGCCGAGCTCCTGACGCTGAACTCCGGCAGTAATACCATCACCTACAAATATGATGCAGGTGATACGGGTAACGTCAATCTGGATCAGATTGTTGTAGCGGCAGCAGTGACCGCCACGCCGACACCTTCACCTACAACAGCTCCAACACCAACACCGGTACCTACGGCTACGGTGGCACCGACCTCCACACCGGTTCCAACGCCAACGGCTTCCCCTGGAGGGAACATCGCCATTGGTAAGGCAATCAGCGCATCCTCCAGCACACAGAATTTCGTTGCCGGTAATGCCAACGACAACAATACGGCTACTTACTGGGAAGGAAGCGGTAATCCAAGTTCGCTCACGCTTGATCTCGGCGCCAATCATAACATCACTTCGATTGTACTGAAGCTGAACCCGGCCACGGAATGGGGGACACGGACTCAGAATATTCAAGTACTAGGACATAATCAGAGCACGACAGCCTTCAGCAATCTGGTCTCCGCTCAGGCGTATACGTTCAATCCAGCCAGCGGAAATACGGTGACGATTCCCGTTACGGCAACCGTCAAGCGTGTCCAGATCAATATTGCTTCTAATTCAGGTGCCCCTGCGGGACAGATAGCCGAGTTCCAGGTATATGGAACACCTGCGCCGAACCCGGACCTGACGATTACAGGCATGTCATGGACTCCGGCTTCTCCCGTTGAAACGAATGAGATTACATTGAATGCCACCGTGAAGAATAGCGGCAGTGCCGCTGCAGCGGCCACGACAGTCAATTTCTATCTGAACAACGAGCTGGCAGGCGCGGCCCCGGTAGCAGCTCTTGCAGCGGGTGCTTCGGCAACCGTGTCATTGAATGCCGGTACCCGAACAGCCGCCACCTACCCGCTCAGTGCAAAGGTAGATGAGCCTAATCTGATCATTGAACAGAATGACAGCAACAACAGCTACAGCAGTCCTTCATCACTTGTTGTTGCTCCTGTATCAAGCTCTGACCTTGTAGGTACGACATCCTGGACACCGGGCAATCCGGTAGCTGGTAATAGCGTATCCTTTGCAGTCAATCTCAAGAATCAGGGCACCATTGCTTCCGCAGGAGGTGCGCATGGAATCACTGTAGTATTGAAGAACTCAGCTGGCTCCACCGTGCAGACATTCACCGGATCCTACAGCGGAGCGATTGCTGCCGGTGCTTCAGTGAATGTCTCCATCCCGGGAACATGGAGCGCAGTCAACGGCAATTATACCGTCACCACAACAATCGCTGCAGATGCGAATGAAGTTACGACCAAGCAGGTCAACAATGTAAATACCGTCAATCTGGTTGTATATGCTCTGCGCGGAGCAAGCGTGCCCTATGCCCGCTATGATACGCAGGATGCGACGCGCGGCGGTTCTGCCGTACTAAAATCTGCTCCGAACTTTGATCAGACGCTGATCGCGTCAGAAGCATCGGGCCAGAGTTATGTAGCGCTTCCTTCGAATGGCTCTTATGCCCAATGGACCGTCCGTTCAGGTCAAGGCGGTGCAGGGGTTACGATGAGATTCACCATGCCGGATTCGGCAGACGGTATGGGTCTTACCGGAGCGCTGGATGTATTCGTAAACGGCACCAAAGCCAAAACCATCCCGCTTACTTCATATTATGCGTGGCAGTATTTCTCCGGCGACCAGCCCGGTGATGCACCAAGTGCCGGACGTCCGCTGTTCCGCTTCGATGAAGTGCACTGGAAAATGGATACACCGCTCCAGCCCGGCGACACGATCCGTATTCAGAAGAGTAACGGGGACAGCCTCGAATATGGCGTAGACTTCCTGGAAATCGAGCCAGTACCGGCAGCTATTGCCCGTCCGGCCAACTCGGTATCGGTTACTGATTACGGTGCAGTTGCGGGTGATGGACAGGATGATCTTGCTGCTTTCAACAGTGCAGTAACAGCAGCAGTCGCAGGCGGCAAATCGCTCTATATTCCTTCCGGAACCTTCAACCTGAGCAGCATGTGGGTCATTGGCTCTGTCAGCAATATGATCAATAACTTTACGGTTACAGGTGCTGGTTACTGGCATACCAACCTGCAGTTCACCAATCCTAATGCTGCGGGCGGCGGGATCTCGCTCCGCATCCTGGGTAAGCTGGATTTCAGCAATGTCTACATGAACTCCAATCTCAGATCACGTTATAACCAGAATGCCATCTACAAAGGAATGATGGATAATTTCGGCAACAATTCAGTCATTCATGATGTCTGGATTGAGCATTTTGAATGCGGCATGTGGGTAGGCGATTATGCACGGACACCGGCAATCTTCGCGAACAATCTGCTTGTGGAGAATAGCCGTATCCGTAACAACCTGGCTGACGGCATTAACTACTCTCAAGGTACCAGCAACTCGACCGTCCGCAACAACAATGTGCGCAATAACGGAGACGATGGTCTGGCCGTGTGGCCGAGCAACACTTTTGGTGCTCCGGATGGGGTGAATAATACCTTCTCGTACAATACAATCGAGAATAACTGGCGTGCCGGCGGGATTGCCTTCTTCGGAGGCAGCGGCCACAAAGCGGATCATAACTACATTATCGACACGGTAGGCGGTTCCGGCATCCGACTGAATACGACCTTCCCGGGTGCGCATTTCAACAACAACACGGGCATTCTTTTCTCGGATACCACGATTATTAACAGCGGCACCAGCCGTGACTTGTATGACGGGGAACGCGGCGCGATCGATCTCGAAGCTTCGAGTGACCCGATCAAGAACGTAACGTTCACTAACATCGATATCATCAACACTCAGCGCGATGCGATCCAGTTCGGATACGGAGGCGGATTCTCCAATATCGTATTCAACAACATCAACATTAACGGCACTGGGCTCGATGGGGTAACGACCTCACGCTTCTCCGGCGCCCATAAGGGAGCTGCGATCTACACGTATACCGGCAATGGCTCGGCTACATTCAATAACCTGACTACCAGCAATATTGCTTATCCAAGCCTGTATTATATTCAGACCGGCTTTGGGCTGCTGATACAGTAGACAGGGATAGTAAAGGGAGGGGCTCAAGCGGGCTCCTCTTATTTTACATGGAATATAATTATTGATCTTCGTTAATTTCGACAGCGTAATATCTGCCCTCCATGCTATCCTATTACTAATACATAATGGCTTTACAAAGGGGAAACGTTGATGAAAAGGTTGCTTTATATCATTTTGGCAGTTGGTTTAATGATGAGTGTAACGCTCACGGGAGGGACGGGCAGTTCATCTGCTGCACAAGCTAATAAGGTATTGCGTATTGGTCTGGGAAGTCTTCCAGATGTCCTTGACCCGGCAGTAATTGCAGATGACAGTTCAGTTACGGTTGTTAAGGGGTTGTTTGAAGGACTGGTCCGCCTGAATGCTGCTGGCCAGGCTGTGCCGGCAATCGCTAAATCATGGACCCTTTCGAATGATGGCCTAACCTATACCTTCACCCTTTGTTCGAATGCGAAATGGAGCAATGGGCAGCAGGTGCTGGCCTCGGACTTTGAGTATGCCTGGAAGCGTGCGCTCGCTCCGGAAGCTAAGCATGTCTACGCTTTTAATATGTACATGATTAATAATGCGCAGAACTACAACGAGGGAATTCTCAAGGATGCTGCCAAAATCGGCGTAAAGGCGTTGAATAAAACTACTCTTCAGGTCACATTAAAGGAGAAGACCTCCTATTTCATCCAGCTGGTTGCGGAGAGCATCTATCTGCCGGTGTACCCGAAGACCGCAAAGGCCAACAGCCAATGGGCAACAGATATTAAATCTATGGTGACCAATGGTCCCTTTAAGCTGAAGCAGTGGTCCAAGAAATTGTTTTAGGCAAAAATCCGGATTATTATGCGGCCAAAGAAATCAAGCTGTCTGAGGTACGCCTGCTGCTGCCAAAAGCCGGAACAGCAAATCCGACGGCTGCTTTCGTCAATAAAGAGGTGGATTGGGTTGGAGGCGGAGGACAAGAGCTTCTGGATTCATCTTCTTTAGATTACAGAACCTCCAAGCTTACTTATGAAGCGCCTTATGCATCTAATTATTACTATCAATTCAATCTGAATAAGGCTCCTTTCAAGAATCTGAAAATACGTAAGGCATTGGCTATGGCTGTTGACCGTGAAGGTCTGCGTTACGGTACTCCTGCATTTGGAGTTGTTCCCCCAAGCATTCACGGAGCGAAGCTGAATTTCAGGTCAGAGGTCTCCGACAAAGCCTATTTTAAAGAAGATGCTGCAAAGGCGAAGGCGCTGCTGGAAGAAGGGCTGCGTGAAGAAGGCTTGACTACCCTTCCAGGCTTTACAATTATTATGAATGATGAGGGCAACCATGATTCCATAGCAGAATCTGTCATTTCGGATTGGAAAGAGAAGCTTGGCATTCAGGCAAGTATTGAGGTGCAGAGCTGGCCGGAGCTGATGGATAACCGGGTGAATCAGAATTTCTCGGTGGCTAGAGCTGGTTGGGGCGCTGATTTCAATGATCCAGCATCTATGCTGGAGCTGTTCACCTCCTGGAGTCCGGATAATGATTCAGGCTGGAGCGATGAATGGTATGACGCTTATATAAAGGAAGCCCGGCAAACGGCAGATCCTGTTATACGCATGCAAATCTATACGAAAGCTGAAAAAATGCTTATCGACCAAATGGTGATTCTCCCGCTGTTTTATTGTGTTTCCGGTGTACTGCATAATCCTTCAATCCAAAATGTATACGTCGACTATGACGGCTCTATAGCTTTTACAAGAGGGTTTTGGATGTGAATCTATACAGGAGCTCGGTATCTTACCGCAGCTCCTTTTTTGCACCTAAAGCATAGGCAAGACAAGGTATGAATAGAAGTGGTAAAATTTACTCAACTGATTCAAGAGGAGGCAAATGATGATGCGGATTGAACCCAGAGAGCTCAGCTACAAAGCATTCCCTGCATCGGAAGCGACAGCGGTGGGGATGAAAGTACTGCCTATGAATCCTGACGCAGTCTATTGCACGGTGCTGCACAATCATACCTATTGCGAGAGGGACGGTCGGCCCCTGCATATGCATCTGATATTACCCTCACAGCATGAACGTCCGGATGCAACCTGGCCGCTGCTGGTGTTTGTGCAAGGTTCGGCATGGAGACAGCAGCATCTGGATGCGAATCTCGCACCGCTGTCCTGGATATCCAGACAAGGCTATGCTGTTGCAATCGTGGAATACCGCCCGTCAGACATAGCGCCGTTCCCCGCGCAGATCCAGGATGCCAAGACAGCTATACGGTATCACCGGAAGAATGCCGGGTAGTTTAATATTGATCCGGAGCAAATCGTAATTTGGGGAGACTCCTCCGGCGGTCATACGGCGGTGATGACGGGGATAACTCCGCATGACAAGACGCTCGATACGGATGTGTACGACGGATTTTCCTGCGAAGTGAAGGGAATCATCGACTACTACGGTCCTGCAGATATTACGCGGATGAATGAGGCGCACTCTACGATGGACCATGCCGGAGCAGATTCTCCCGAAGGCCTGTTGATCGGAGGTCTGAATGTACTGGAGAATCCGGAGCAGGCGGAACCAACCATTATTATGAATCATATTTCGCAGGAAGTGGACATTCCGCCTATCCTAATGATCCATGGCAATAAGGATCGTCTGGTTCCTTTTGAGCAAAGTGTGCTGCTGTACAACGACCTGAAGCAAAAGGGCAAGGATGTTGAGTTCTACAAAATAGAGGGAGCCGATCATGGCGGCCCGGACTTCTGGTCCGATGATGTGCTCGGTATTGTCCAAGCTTTTATTACAAGACTATACGGGGCGGTCTAGATATGAAACTACTATCCTATATTCAAGAAGGCGTTACCCGCGTTGGAGTACACACGGAAGCCGGCATACTGGATGTTGAACATGCTTTGACAGCATCAGGTTACCTGAAAGGGACAAGCTTCGTAACACTGCAGGATGTGATTGCCGGAGGTCCGGAAGTGCTATCGCACCTTAACGAACTTGCCCGGCAGGCAGTAAGGGGATTAACTGTGCCAGAATCAGATTCTGTAGTTCTGCTCGACGAATCCACGCTGGAGCTTGCCCCCTGTGTTCACAGTCCCGGCAAAATTATCTGTGTCGGACTCAATTACCGCAAGCACGCAGAAGAAACGAATGCTCCTATACCGCAGACGCCAATTCTGTTCAGCAAATTCAATAATGCGCTGGCAGCTCATCTGGAGCCGGTACCGCTGCCTGCTGTCTCACAGAAAGTGGACTATGAGGCTGAGCTTGTAATCGTGATGGGCCGGACGGCCCGGAATGTCTCCAGGGAGGAAGCCTATAAGTACGTTTATGGATACTGCTGTGGCAATGACCTGTCCGCCCGCGATCTGCAGATGCGGACCCAGCAGTGGCTCCTGGGCAAAACCTGTGATAAATTCGCTCCGGTCGGCCCTTATCTTGTAACTGCTGATGAAGTGGGGGACCCGAACCAGCTAGCGATTTCGTGTACCGTCAACGGTGAGCTTCGCCAGTCGTCCAATACAGCCGATATGATCTTTAAATGCGATGAGATTATCAGCTATATTTCGCAGCATTTCACACTGGAGCCGGGAGATATTATTATGACAGGCACTCCGGAGGGGGTTATGCTGGGTTATCCGCTAGAACAGCAGGTGTATCTGCAAGCCGGGGACAGCGTAACCGTTGAGATTGAGAGGCTGGGACGGTTGACAAATACGATGACAATTTAGTATGGACTAATCTTCCGGTTGAATACTATACGGGTATGATGTGGTCATAAGCGGATGCCGCTTGTGGCCTCTTTAACATGCCGGAAGGGACAGAATAAAAATGTAGCTGGTCTTCACTAATCGTTCAAGATCAAGCTGCATCCGGCCAGACAACGGGGCATATCTATGTTATTATATGAATGAATAAAATAATATTCATTCACAAGCGCAATTCCGAAATATAAGTATGATCTCATCACTACTCTGGAGGGACAGTCATGAAGAAAGTCACCGCAATCATTGGTAATCAGCAAAAGCATGCCACGTACAAGGCAGTCTGCGAATTTGAAGCTCAGCTAAGGACATACGGGGAGATTGAGTTTGAGTACATTTTCCTGAAGGATTACAGGCTTGAATTCTGCCGGGGCTGTAAGGTCTGCTTCAGTAAAGGCGAAGAATTTTGCCCGCTCAAAGATGACCGGGATGTGCTGATCGGGAAGATGGAGCGCTCCGACGGCGTTATTATGTCCACTCCGAATTATGCATTCCATGTATCGGCATCAATGAAGAATCTGCTGGACCGGCTGGCTTATGTATTCCATCGGCCGCAGTTCTTCGGCAAGACTTATACAGCGGTCGTCAACCAGGGCATTCACGGCGGTAAGGGTATCGTCAAATATCTAAGCAGCATGGGGGAGAATCTGGGCTTCCAGGTGACCCCAGGCTGTGTGCTTCATACGATGGAGCCGATAACACAAGCTGCCGGGGAGAAAAATTCACAGGAAATCCGCAAGGCCGCCGCCAGATTCTACAAAGGGCTTATGCGTTCGTCACCTCTGGTGCCCACGTTGTTCAGACTGATGCTGTTCCGCTTGTCCCGGACCAGTATTCATAACATGCTGGATGACAAGTCCAAAGATTACCGTCATTACAAGGACAACGGCTGGTTTGAGTCGGCTTATTATTATAAAGTTCCTCTGGGCCTCTTCAAAAGACTGGCCGGACGCCTATTTGATCGGATCGGTCGAAGAATGGCTAAGAACGCCAAATAATGAATGAATATAATAGTATTCATTCACATAAAATGGGGGGATTGAAGTGAAACCAAAGTGGAAACGCAACCTGCTCATTATGTGCATTTCTGTAATTATTATTGTATTGGTTGGACTTGCTGCAGGCTGGGCGTTCACGGAGAAAGAGCGGCGTGAAGCCCGGAATGTTCAAATCGGTGAAGTGGATTTCAAACAGCTGCATGCAGGCAATTATGTGGGTGAATACGCAGGCGGGATGTATAAATGGAGGGCGAATAAGGTTCAGGTAACTATTGCAGCGCAGAAAGTAACAGCGATTAAGCTACTGGAGCACGCGGAGAATCAGCCTGCGGCTTCTACGGAGGAGCTGTTCGGCAGAGTGATCCAGGCTCAATCGCTGCAGGTAGACAGTATCAGCGGCGCTACGCTTACGAGCAAGGCTTATCTCAAAGCGATAGAAGATGCACTTGATCAAGCACAGCGGTAACAAGCATTAACCAATGCTCGGGATCGCTGACTTGGCTGAGGCTGCTTCAATAATGTCAATTAAGAAGCTTCCGCCGCCGGGACGATACGGGTTTGGGCCGGGGCTTTGGCCGGAGCAGCGATGCGGCTTTTGAACAAATGAATCATGAAGGACAGGATGACAATCGAAAGAACGGAGTAGATCCCCTTGAACAGCCCGATGGAGTAGAACGACCCGGCGATGATCAGACCGTCAAGCACGAACATAACTTTTCCCGGATTCCAGCCGAACTTTTTATGGAAAATTAGAGCCAGGATATTGCTCCCGCCCAGCGACGAGCCGTTCAGGAACAAGTAGGACATCCCGAGACCCATGACAGAGCCGCCGATTGCTGCTCCGAACCAGCCCTGAAGTACGAATTCAGGCAAGCGGGCAGCTGCAGCCGACATCAGGCTTAAAGAAGAGACAGCGAACAGCGTGGATACGGTGAATTTCCAGCCCATTTTGAACAGGGACAGCACGTAAAAGGGGATGTTGACCAGAAGATACGTAATGGAGAAAGAAGTACCCAGCCAATAGGATAAACTGAGTGACAAGCCCACGGTTCCACCGGTGATGATCTCGGAATGCTTGAGGATAAGTACACCAATGCTCACGATAAGTGTGCCCAGCAGCACCTTGAGGATTTGCAGTATTCCTTGTTGTAATCTCCGGTTGGCCCGGATTTTTCTTGGCTCAGTGAATTCCAGTTGAATTGTATTCATGTCAGGTTTACTCACTCCATCTCTATATTGAATCATTGTTATGATTATAAAGGGAGTTCGGAAATCCGGCAAAAACATGCATTGCTGCGCGTCCGCTTGTACGCGAATCTACTTTAAAAGGATAAAGTACCGCTTGATACATTTGGTTTTTCAGTTTTTTTATATTGAGCTGGTAGTGCAGTCTTGTCGCCAATTCTTGAAACAGAGGCTGTCATTAAACAAAAATATACATGTTATATTTGCTAACTTATGTTTCTTCCTAAATCAGAGCACTATGAATTTTACTCACAAAAAAGAGCTATACCTCTTGCCACAGCAGAGGTCATAGCTCTTCAAGATCACGCGAGAAATCAGCTGTTCAGCAGCTCGGATTTCTTACGGTCGAATTCCTCTTGCGTAATTGCGCCCATATCCAGCAGCTGCTTGAATTTCAGCAGTTCATCCGCGGCACTAAATTTCTCCGGTCTTGCAGCAGCTGTTGTTGCCGGCTCTGGCTTCGAATCAAACCCTAAGTCAAAAAACTCGCCTTCAATTACATTAATCTCCGAATCTGCAACCGCACGCTGCACCTTATCCCTGTCCTGCGCCAGCTGAGCTTCCGAATAATGATCGCAAGCATCGTACAAAGCTTCCCGCAGGCGGTGCCCCATAGGCTTCATGGAGAAATAGGTCATCCCCCCGGAGAGAAGTCCACCCAGAACAGGTATGAACTTGGATGCGCCTTGGGCGAAGGTTTTCTTGGTGATTTTAATCCCGATATAAGAAGAGATTTTCTTCAGCAGCGGGTAATACATCGTTTGGGCCAAGTCTTGCCGGGTCTGCTCATTCAGCAGCTGCCGGGAATTAGGTGCGTTCAGAATGCGCAGCATCGGAGCAGAGCCGGCCACTCCGAACATAACTCCCAGATATAATGTAAGCTCACGGCTAACCTGCTCCGAATCCGGGGTGTTGCCTTGCCACAGATCCGCGCCTCCATACAGGTAGGCTAATTCCTGGGACAAGCGCATGGCTACGCCAAAAAACTGCAGGGTGTCTGCCGGAATGGTCGCCGCCATGGCTAATCCGCCCGGAAGGCCGGCTGCTGTGGAAGCTGCTGTACTTAAGATAGTACGCTTTTCAATTAGCGTCTTGGCTAGTTTGTCAATGACCGATAGGCTGATCCCGGCCTCAAGCGGTCCCCGCTCCTGAATGGTACTCATATTTCCATAAGTATCATATTTGGCAAACTGCTGTGCAAGGAATTCACTCCGGTCTACTTGTACCCCGGGAAGCTTCACTGCACCAGCCAAAATCATCTCCATTGTCCCTTGTCCGGATTGCTGTTCGTTTGTCATCTCAGATCTCCTTAGAATCAGTATGTTGAAATTTGCTACTCTACAATATTCGGCACCGCCTGCGGATCACCTCCTAAATGCTGCCATCCATCCCCTTATCTTAATGCAATCTTAATGCCACAGCCAATTCCATAATGTCATGCTGATTGTGCACATGATATACTGACGCTATCATAAAGAGTACGAACGCACGGCATGATGCCCATATAGGAAGGAACCATTCGAATGGCAGGATACACACCGGCTGAGAAGCAGCGGGGCAGGCTGAAAATATTTTTCGGATACGCACCCGGGGCAGGCAAGACCTGTGCTATGCTCAATGCCGCCCATGAAGACCAAAAGGAAGGTCTTCAGGTGGCCGCAGGCTTTATCGAGTCTCATAACAGAGCAGATACAGCGGAGCTGCTGTCAGGGCTTGAGCTTCTTCCACCGCTGGAAATATCTATTCACGGGGAAAGGGTCCGGGAGTTTGACATTGACCTCGCGATCCGCAGAAGGCCGGAGCTGATCCTGGTCGATGATCTCGCCCACACCAATGCTCCGGGAGGCCGCCACAAAAGAAGATATCAGGATGTGGAGGAGCTACTGCGGGCTGGAATTAACGTATACACCACGGTAAATGTTGAACATATAGAGAGTCTGACCGATGTCGTGACCTCCATTACGGGTATTCCTGTGCTGGAGCGTATTCCGGACAGCGTATTTGACCGTGCGGATCTGGTGGAGTTTGTTGATGTCGGACCCGGCGATCTGATAGACCGTTTAAATAAAGGCCGGATATATCCGGATGAACAGCTTCAGCAGAGGCATGCCGGTTTGTTCATCCCCGAAAAACTGCTTGCCCTGCGGGAAATTGCTCTGCGGTATACAGCTGACCAGCTGAACAGGATTGCCGTACAGCTCGGGGAGAAGGCGGCCAGTGCTACCTTTTATACGAAGGATCATATACTGGTCTGCCTGTCCTCGGCACTCTCCAGCAAGAAGGTGATCCGCACTGCGGCCAGAATGGCCGACGCCCTGCATGGAACGTTCACGGCGCTGTATGTGGAAACGTCGAGGACGAAAGAATTAACCGCCAAGAACAAGGCAGAGCTACGTGAGAATCTGAGACTGGCAGAGCAGCTCGGGGCACAGGTCGCGACAGTATATGGGGAGGATGTTCCCGGACAAATTGCCGAATACGCCAAAACAAGCCGGGTCTCCAAGATCGTTCTGGGACGTTCGCAGCACAAAACCCGCTGGCCGGCCAAATCTAACATTGTCGACAAGCTGACGGCGTCCGCTCCGAATATTGATATTTACATTATTCCGGATAATGGGCCTTCCTTGTACAAAAAGTTCCCGCAATATGCCAAATCTCCGCTTCTGACGCTGGCTGATACAGGCAAAACTATAGGCATCCTGGCGGTTTGTACTTTAATCGGGTTGTGGTTCAAGCATCTCGGCTTCAGTGAAGCTAATATCATTACTGTATATATTCTTGGTGTTCTGCTGGATGCGATGGTTACGAAAGGGCGGCTGTACAGCGGGGTTACTTCGATTTTAAGTGTGCTTGTCTTTAATTATTTCTTTACTGCGCCTTTTTTCTCTCTGCAGGCTTATGATTCCGGTTACCCGGTGACTTTTCTGGTGATGTTCTCAGCCTCGTTCATTACGAGCACATTGACTTTGCGGGTGAAGGAGCAAGCCAGGGAGTCGGCGCAAAAGGCTTACCGTACCGAAGTTCTGCTCGAGACAAGCCGGAAGCTGCAGCAGGCCAAGGATACTCCGGCAATCATCAACGAAACGGCACTGCAGATGGTCAAGCTGCTGGACCGGAGCATTATTGTCTATGAGGTAGTGGAGGGGGAGCTTGCCGAACCGCTGATTTTTGCCAAGGAGGAAGCTGCTGTTGATCCCCAGAGCTATATCTTCGATGATGAACGCAAGGTTGCGGAGTGGGTGCTGCAGAATAATAAACGGGCAGGAGCTTCTACAGATACGTTCTCGGCAGCTCATTGTCTGTATCATGCGGTGCGCGGAGGGGATACGGTCTTTGCGGTGGCGGGCATCGTAATGGAGCAGGAGGAACCGCTGGAGGTTTTTGAGAAAAGCCTGATGATTGCCATGCTGGGTGAATGTGCCCTTGCCCTGGAGAAAGATAAGCTGAATGAAAAGCAAAAGGAAATCTCTCTGCAAATCCAGCAGGAACAGCTGCGTACCAATCTGCTGCGGGGCATTTCACATGATCTGCGCACACCGCTTACGAGTATTTCCGGCAATGCGGGCATACTGATCGGCAACTCGATGGTCCTGAATGAAGAGCAGAAGAAGGAACTGTATAACGATATCTACGATGATTCCATGTGGCTGATCAATCTGGTGGAGAATCTGCTGTCCATTACCCGGATCGATAACGGCGCCCTTCACCTGAATTTTCAGGCGGAGCTGCTGGAGGAAGTGATGGCCGAAGCGCTGCTGCATGTAAACCGCAATAAGGATGAGCATCATATTGAGATCCGGCTGGAGGATGAGCTGCTCATGGCCAGAATGGATTCACGGCTGATTATTCAGGTCATCATCAATCTGGTGGATAACGCGATCAAATATACTCAGTCCGGGTCACATATAACGGTATCCGCCAGACGCGAGGCGGGCTGGGTTGTGGTGGAGGTCGCTGATGATGGCCCCGGCATTTCAGCTGAAGCCAAAGCCAAGGTGTTCGAGATGTTCTACACGGCAGACAACGTGCGCGGCGACGGCAGGCGCGGATTAGGCCTAGGGCTGGCACTCTGCAAGTCGATTATCCACGCCCATGGCGGCAATATTGAATTACGAGATCACGCACCGCAGGGGACGGTATTCAGCTTCACCCTGCAGGCAGAAGAGGTGAACGTCCATGAATAAACCTTTGATACTTGTGGTAGAGGATGACAAACCTATCCGCAAGCTGATTACGACAACACTGGAGACCCAAGGCTATAAATATCATACGGCGGAGACAGGGGAAGCTTCGATTCTGGAGGCTGTGTCCAGTCAGCCGGATATCATGATTCTGGATTTGGGGCTGCCCGATATGGACGGTGTCGATATTATCCGGAAGGTCCGGGCCTGGTCCAATATTCCGATTATTGTGGTCAGTGCGCGCAGTGAAGACCGGGACAAGATTGAAGCGCTCGACGCGGGGGCAGATGATTATCTGACCAAGCCGTTTAGCGTGGAGGAGCTGCTGGCCAGGCTGCGGGTCAGTCTGCGCCGGATCCGGGGGGACAGCGAGAAGCTGATGAAGGATTCGTCTGTTTTTACCAACGGGAATTTGCGGATCGATTACTCGGCAGGCTGTGTCTGGCTGGAGGATGAAGAAATCCATCTGACGCCGATAGAATATAAGCTGCTGTGCCTGCTGGCCAAGAATGTGGGTAAGGTATTGACCCATAATTACATCCTGCATGAAATCTGGGGCAGCCATACGTATGATATTCCGGCACTGCGTGTATTTATGGCTACGCTCCGGAAGAAGATCGAGAGTACACCCTCACAGCCGAAGATTATCCAGACACATATTGGTGTCGGTTACCGGATGCTCCAGGCGGGAGACGACAGCAAGGTGATCTGAACCGGCTGGCGGAATTCTCACAGCTCCGGTTCAAAATAACATCCTTAACCATGTCCTTAACGGACATGGTTATTTGTCGTTCCAGCTATGGAGGCGGCTAACTGGAGCGGTTGTGCTACCGGCATTTTAACGAAATCTTAATTCGCTGAAGCAAACCCTAATCCTGAACTAATGGCGGGAGTGGTACGCTGAACCGGAAGTGATACACAGGAGAAAGAAGGCAATGTTCATGGATATGATGTTTAGAAATATCGGTCTGCTCACGGTCATAACAACATTACTGGTGCTGATCAAAAAGAGATACGACTGGATCGGCCTGCAGCAGGAAGGCTGCTATGAGAACTGTGATGTATATAAAGCAGCGGACCGGTTCGCTAATGGAGCGTCTCCAGAGGAGGTCAGGGCGATTCTCGCAGACAGCTTCGAGTTCGATCCGAAGGGGACGGAACAGATTCTTGCCCGGGCGCTGCCCCGCAGAATGGAACCGGACGGGGGCCATCAGGCTTTTATCCAGGCGGTCAATCAGGTGCTGGGTGAGGATATTTACCGCCCTTAATGTCATCTTAATACGCCTGCTGAAACCCTAACCCTGAACTAACGGGAGAAATGGTACGCTAGACCGGAAGTTACAAGAGAGAGAATCTTTATAAATTCGGATGAGGAGTGGCAGAGACATGATGGATGTGTATATGACGGTGGCTTTGGCAGCGGTATTCGCTTTGTTCTACGTATTTGTGCAATGGTGCGGTCATGTGGTAGATGAACAAGGGGGGAATGAGTGATGGCGGTAGTCCTTGCGGCAACGTTACTCCTGTTTCTGTATCTGGTTTATGCTTTGATTCATCCGGAGAAATTTTAAAAAGGGGGCTGTAAAAGCTGAAAGAGAATCTAAACTTATGGATTAGCCATGACTGCGGTGAACATTTGGACTTCCGGCCGCTGTTGTCATCAGATTTCTTGATTTATACCGCTGATCGCGGTGGAAATCCGCTGACAAAGGCGGTCGCTAACGCTCCTACAGTTCCAAATTTCCCCTCCGTCACTTTACCCATATAGGTAAATTCAAAATTCAGCTTGTACAGGAAAGAGGAAGCAGAAGAGACAAAGGCAAGATGCTATTTTTTATATTGAGGAGGGTCATCCGTGGGTATTGTGCAAATTGTAGCAGTCATTCTAATTCTGGTGCTGCTGGTGAAACCGGCAGGAACTTATCTATATCATGTATTCTCGGGAGAACCGAACCGGACAGACCGGATATTCGGCGGGACGGAGAGAGGCATTTACCGTCTGATCGGGCTGAAGCAGCGGGGTGGGATGTCCTGGAAGAAATATGCGGTCAGTTTTATTGTAACGAATATTGCACTGGTAACATTCAGTTACATTCTTCTGCGGCTGCAGAAGGGGCTTCCGCTCAACCCGGGCGGAATTGGCAATATGGAAGAGACGCTCACCTTCAATACAGTAATCAGCTTCATCACCAACACGAATCTCCAGCATTACAGCGGGGAGACAGGCGTGTCCTACTTCTCGCAGATGGCAGTAATGACAATGCTGATGTTCACTTCGGCGGCCAGCGGATTCTCGGTAGCTGTCGCTTTTGTCAGAGGGATTACAGGCCGCAGCTCGGTGGGGAACTTCTTCGAAGACTTCGTCAAAGCGCATATCCGGGTCTTCATTCCGCTCGCACTGCTTGTAACAATGGCGCTTGTTGCGCTTCATGTGCCGCAGACACTGAAACCTGCACTTGAGGTTACGACGCTCGAAGGTCAGAGCCAGCAGATTGCGATCGGGCCGATTGCCTCACTGGAGTCCATCAAGCATATCGGTACGAACGGCGGGGGCTTCTTCGGCGCAAACTCGGCGCATCCTTTTGAGAATCCCAGCCCGCTGAGCAATGTGCTGGAGATTCTCTCCATGTGGCTGCTGCCCGCTTCCCTGCCGTATATGTACGGGAAGTTTGCCAAGAACAAACGCCAGGGCTGGATGATTTTCAGTGCGATGATGACGTTGTTCGTCGTGCTGCTGGGACTGAATTATGCCGCTGAAAGTGCGGGTAATCCGGCGGTTAACGCGATGGGAATTGATGCCTCGCAAGGCAGCATGGAAGGGAAAGAGGTGCGGTTCGGAATTGCGCAGTCTGCTCTGTTCACGACAGTTACAACGGCGGCCACAACCGGCAGTGTGAATAATATGCATGATACGCTGACGCCGCTCGGCAGCATTACACCTCTAACGCTGATGATGTTGAATAACGTGTTTGGGGGCAAGGGCGTCGGGCTGGTCAATATGCTGATGTATGCAATACTCGGCGTCTTCCTATGCGGGCTGATGGTCGGCCGGACGCCGGAATTCCTCGGGCGGAAGATTGAGGCGAGGGAAATGAAGCTGATTGCCATTGCCATTCTGATTCATCCGCTGATTATTCTGGTGCCGACTGCCGCTGCTTTTCTGACCGACCTTGGTCAAGGTAGCATCAGCAACCCCGGATTCCACGGAATGACCCAGGTCCTGTATGAATATGTCTCCTCTGCCGCCAATAACGGCTCGGGCTTTGAAGGATTGGCGGATAATACTTCCTTCTGGAATATAACGACCGGTATCGTCATGCTGCTGGGACGCTATGTTTCGATTATCGCCATGCTGGCAGTCGCAGGCTCCCTGCTGCGCAAGAAGCCGGTGCCGGAGACGATTGGTACCTTCCGTACGGATAACGGACTGTTCACCGGAATACTGATTGGTACGGTGCTGATTATCGGCGCGCTGACCTTCTTGCCGGTCATTGTCCTCGGTCCAATTGCAGAATATTTGACTTTACGGTAGGGAGAGGGAGAGAAGAGAATGAGTACTGTACAAAGAAAAAAACTGCTGACAGGTCCTATCCTTCTAAGTGCGGCCAAGGACAGTGTAGTGAAGCTTAATCCGGTTACGTTAATGAAGAATCCGGTCATGTTCGTGGTTGAGGTCGGCACGGTAATCGTACTGCTTATGGTGCTGGCACCAGGCTACTTCAATGCTGAGCATTCGGTAGGTTTTAATATTTCGGTATTCTTCATCCTGCTGTTCACGGTGCTGTTCGCTAACTTCGCCGAAGCACTGGCTGAGGGGCGCGGCAAAGCGCAAGCCGATTCGCTGAAAAAAACGAAGCAGGACATTACAGCCAATAAGCTGGCTGGATCAGCGATCAAGCAGGTTCCGGCCTCCGAGCTGCGCAAAGGCGACGTTGTTCTCGTCAGTCAGGGGGAAATGATTCCCGGTGACGGTGAGGTGATTGAAGGCTTGGCCTCTGTGGATGAATCGGCGATCACCGGGGAATCGGCGCCGGTCATTAAGGAAGCCGGTGGTGACTTCGGCTCAGTTACTGGCGGCACCCGTGTAGTCAGCGATCAGATCAAGGTGAGGATTACTAGTGATCCGGGCGAATCCTTCCTGGACCGGATGATCTCGCTGGTCGAAGGGGCCAAACGCCAGAAGACACCGAATGAAATTGCCCTGAACACGCTGCTGATCAGCTTGACGATTATATTCCTGATCGTTGTAGTTACGCTGCGTCCTATAGCCGGTTATATCGGCGTTCAGCTGGAGATACCGGTGATGATCGCTCTGCTGGTCTGCCTGATCCCGACTACGATCGGCGGACTGCTGTCAGCCATCGGGATTGCCGGGATGGACCGTGTTACCCAGTTCAATGTGCTGGCAATGTCCGGTAAAGCGGTGGAAGCCGCCGGGGATATCAACACAATGATCCTTGATAAAACCGGGACGATCACCTTCGGCAACCGGATGGCGAGCGAATTCGTCCCGGTGGGCGGAGAATCAGGAACTGAGCTGGCCGCCTGGGCGGCGGTCAGCTCGCTGAAGGATGAGACACCGGAAGGGCGCTCCGTACTGGAGCTGGCCAAGAAGCTGGAGCTCAGCTATGACGGCAGTTTTGCCGAAGGCGGAGCATTCGTCGAGTTCAAGGCTGAGACCCGGATGAGCGGTATCGATCTGCGCGACGGACGCCTGGTGCGTAAGGGAGCCGTAGATTCCGTGAAGAAATGGGTGTTGTCCCAGGGCGGTGTAGTACCAGCCGATCTGGACAGCAACTCGGATGCGATTGCCCGGTTAGGCGGCACACCGCTAGCGGTAGCAGTAGATAACCGGATCTACGGGCTGATCTACCTGAAAGACACGGTTAAACCCGGCATGAAGGAACGCTTCGATGAACTGCGCAGCATGGGGATCAAGACGATCATGTGCACAGGCGATAATCCGCTGACGGCGGCTACCATTGCCCGTGAAGCCGGAGTCGATGACTTCATTGCCGAGAGTACACCGGAGGACAAAATCGCGGTCATCCGCCGCGAACAGAATGAAGGCAAGCTGGTAGCAATGACCGGTGATGGAACCAACGATGCACCTGCACTGGCACAAGCCGATGTGGGGCTGGCAATGAACAGCGGCACGACCGCTGCCAAGGAAGCCGCGAACATGGTCGATCTGGATTCTGATCCCTCCAAGATCATTGAGGTTGTAGCGATCGGGAAGCAGCTGCTTATGACCCGTGGGGCGCTGACTACCTTCAGTATCGCTAACGACATTGCCAAGTATTTTGCGATTATCCCGGCGATGTTCACACTGGCGATTCCGGAGATGGAGGCCCTCAATGTGATGGGACTCGGCTCCCCAAGCTCTGCCATTATCTCGGCGCTGATCTTCAACGCTATTATAATCCCGCTGCTGATTCCGCTGGCTATGCGCGGTGTCTCCTATAAGCCGATGAGCTCTACGAAGCTGCTCGCACGGAATATTGTCATCTACGGGCTTGGCGGCGTCGTTGTTCCGTTCGCGGGGATCAAGCTGATTGATATGATCGTAAGGATTTGGATTTAGTGAACGATAGAAATGGCATTGATACAATATATGATGATAGTAACGGAGGGGGATTTTGGAACTGTAGGAGCGAATGCGTACGCCTGAAAGCTTTCCATAGGAAAGCTCACTCCGGAAGCATAAGCAGTCACCGGATTTCCACTGCGAACAGCAGTACAGATCAAGAAATCTGGGGACAACAGCGGCCGGAAGTCCAAATATTCACCGGAGTTACGACCAACATCTAATTGGGACAATCTCAATTTCAAGTATACAAGCACACGATTGAATTCTTAAGGAGGCAATACCATCATGGCCAATTCCACTAAAGAGACTGCCGAAGAGCAGCAGTCACCTTCAAAAGCTGCCTATATCTTCACAATTATACGGCTAAGCGCAGTATTCATTGTACTCTGCGGAATCATTTATCCGCTGGCGTCTACCGCTCTCGCCCAAGTGTTAATGCCTTCGCAGGCCAACGGGAGCCTGCTGAAGAATTCAGCGGGGCAGGTGGTCGGTTCCACACTGATCGGGCAAAATTTCACAGATCAGGCGTTGTTCCAGAGTCGTGTATCCAGCATTGAGTATAAGGCTGAAGCCTCGGGTTCGAACAACTATGGACCGTCAAATCCTGATATGCTGCAGCGCACAAGCGATTCAATCACCCAGTGGAAGCTGGATAATCCCGGTGTACCCGTTAGTGAGCTGCCTATTGATCTGGTCACGAACTCCGGTTCAGGTCTCGATCCGCATATTTCACCGGCAGCGGCGATTGTGCAGATTCCCAGAATCAGCAATCTGAGCGGAATTCCTCCAGAAACACTTACAGCCTTGGTGTCTGAGTATACCGAAGGCCGGGATCTGGGACTATTCGGTGAAAAGCGTGTCAATGTACTGAAGCTGAATCTGGCATTAACGGAACTCAAAGCGAAGTAATACCGGTCTGAACCCTGCCCGTAAGCTATACGGACAGGGTCATTTCCGGTTAGTGCCGCAGGAAAGGAGGTTAACTTATGGCACCATATAAACGCAAGTCACCGGAGGAAATCCTCTATTCCATCTATCAGCTGCAGCGGGGGCGGCTGAAGATTATTATCGGCTCGGTCAGCGGATCGGGCAAAACCTACCATATGCTGGAGGAAGGCAAGCTGCTGAAGCATCAGGGCATCGACGTAGTGATCAGCGCGGTATCAACCATGGGCCGGGCGGAAACCGTTCAGCAGCTTGGCGATTTGGAACGGGTTCCCAGCATCCACTGGTGGAAGGACGGGAAGGAAGAGAAGGATCTTCCGCTGGAAGCATTGCTGAAGCGTAATCCCGAGGTGCTGCTGGTCGATGGCCTGGCGCACCGCAACCGTGAAGACGCCCGGTTCCCGACACGGCTGGAGGACATCCGTTATCTGATGGATCAGGGGATCAGCGTGATTACTACCATTAATGTCTATGAGCTTGCCGGTATGGGTGAGAAAATCTATGAGATGACCGGTATCCGTGCAGAAGATACCGTACCGCTGAACACACTGGAATTCGCGGATGAGGTACGGCTGATCGATGTCTCTCCGGAAACGATACTGAAGCGGATGGAGGAAGGGGTGCTTGGAGTAGGGGCACATCCGGCCCTCTCCCGCCGGGGGAATCTTGGCGTGCTCCGCGAGCTGTCTCTGCGGCTGATGGCGGAAGGGGTCAATGATTCGCTGGAGAAACACCGGGAAGCCGAGGGGCTGATCGGACCTTCCGGTGCAACGGAGCGGATTCTTGTATCTGCGCAGTATCACTGGAATGGGTCACTCTATATCCGGAGGGGACAGCAAATTGCCAAACGGCTGAACGGTGACCTGATTATTGTTACATTTCTCGTGCGCGGCCGCCCGCTGACCAAAGATCAGCAGGTATTCAAGCGTTCCATTCTCAAGCTGACGGAACGGATCAATGCCCGGTTTGAAGAGTTAGAGGTGCTCCGCCTACGGCTGCTTCCTTCGCTGCTCGTGCGTTATGCAATTCAGAATAATGTCACACGGATAGTCATGGGCCATTCGCAGAAAAGCCGCTGGCAGGAGAAGTGGCATGGCTCCATCGCCAGCCGTGTCCTGCGGCGGACGCGGAACATCGATGTGTTCCTGATGGCTGACCGGGCCGAACGGGACGGTGAACGGATTCTGCCGGTCCGCTCAGCTCCCAAGGGAACAGAGGAGCCATTCCACCGCTTAACCAGCCAGGAGCTGGAGCAGCGGATTGAGAAGATCCGCCGCGGAACCTTCAAGGTCTATATCGGCGCAGCCCCGGGCGTGGGCAAAACCTACAAAATGCTGCAGGAAGGCAATCTGCTGCTGAACAGAGGGATTGATGTTGTAGTCGGTCTGCTGGAAACTCACGGCAGGCTGGAAACGAAGGGGCAGGTGGGGGGATTAACGACGATCCCCAGAGCACAGATTCACTACCAGTCTGCTGAACTTACGGAGATGGATACGGAGGCGATCCTTGCCCGGCATCCCGAGGTGGTGCTGGTGGATGAGCTTGCCCATACCAATGTTCCCGGAAGCCAGACCAAGAAACGTTATGAGGATGTAATCAGGCTGCTGGAGAACGGGATCTCCGTCATTACCACAGTCAATGTGCAGCATCTGGAGAGCTTGAATGATGCCGTGGAACAGTTAACGGGAGTCCGTGTCCGCGAGACTGTGCCGGATGCGATCCTGCGCATGGCGAGCGAGGTGGAGCTCATCGATGTTACCCCGCAGATGCTGCAGCAGCGGATGCGGGAAGGAAAGATATACGCTGCCGAGAAGGTCAGTCAGGCACTGGAGTCTTTCTTCCGGATCGGCAATCTGATCGCGCTGCGTGAGCTGGCTCTGCGCGAAATTGCCGATGATGTGGATGAACGCCTGGAAGCGTGGGACCGCGAGCCCTCCCTCCGGGGTCCCTGGAGCAGACGGGAAGTGATCTTCGTCTGTGTGGACACCGGCTCGCAGGCCGAACGGTTAATCCGTCGCGGCTTCCGCATAGCGCACCGCCTTAAGGCCGAGTGGCATGTGCATTATGTTCATTGTACCCGCCTACGGACAATAGATGAGCAGAAGCGGCTTGATACGCTGAAGCATCTGACGGAGCGGCTGGGCGGCGTCATGGATATTACCGAGGCCGTCAGCCGCAAGCATCTGCATAAGCATCTGCTGCAGCGGATGAATGAAATGCAGACTACACAGCTGATCATCGGCCAGTCACGCAGACCTCTATGGCGTGCGTTGTTCAAAGAAAGCTTCGTCCATTACCTGCTCCGGCATGCCCGGCATATGGATATGCTGATCGTCGCGGTTCACACCCCGATTGTGGAATGAAGAAGATCCGCTGGGACTGGGCCCAAGCTTATTAATAGACAATCACCTGCCCTATGTTCATAAATGTACAGACATGCCCGCATTGGCAATTGCGCAACATCCCCTCTGCTGATAATCTAATGAACAGATGTTCATAAAAGAACAAATGTTTGAAGATGAGAGGGGATTAATATGCGGATATTAGTTATTGGAGCAGGTGTACTCGGCAGTTATTTGGCACATGTGCTGGTGCGGGGCGGCAATGACGTAACGGTGCTCGCCCGGGCGAAGAGAGCGGCCCAGCTGCAGCAGGACGGGCTGGTGATCCGGCATTATTTTCAGCGTAAAACGACTGTAGATCAGGTGAAGGTCATTTCTGAACTGCGGACGGATGATATCTATGATCTGATCTTCGTGGTGATGAAGTACAATGACTTCCCGGCGGTGCTGCCGATTCTGGCGGACAACCTGAGCACCAATATTGTTCTGGTCGGCAATAACGGAGATACTCATGGCATGCAGCGTTTCTTCAAGGAGAACAGCCGGACTCCACAGAATATAGTGTTCGGGTTTCAGCTTAGCGGAGGGATCCGGGAGAAGAACGGCCGTGTGATCAGCATTCGTATGGGTGTTCAAATGGTGCTGGGCAGCCTGGAAGGGGAGGTTCCCTTCAAGTCCGAGCTTGCGCAGGCCTTCCGGCAGACGAAATACAAGCTTGATTATCCGGAGGATATCAACGCATGGCTGCTGAGCCATATTGTTCCAATTGTAGCTATCACTTCTGTCAGTTATCTTCATAACGGCGACTTGGCAAAAGCAACAAAGGATAACGCCCGCTGGAAACAAGCCGTTGCGTTGATAGATGAAGGATTCAGTGTGCTTGACAAGCTTGGCATTAAGACGAATCCGGCAGCACTCGTAAATGGGGTTAAGCGGCATCCAACGATTCTCTACCAAGGAATGAAGTTTGTTCATAAATTGCCTTTCATGAAGCTGGTCGATGGCTCCTTCAGCGAGATTTCTGCACTCTATCAAGCGTTTGAGCCCCTTAAACAGCAAGCGGGTCTGCCCACTCCGGCCTGGGATGATTTCAAGCAGCAAACATTCACCAAATATGCCCTGGAGCAGAAATGACGAACAAATTTGTAACGGATACCTTATAATTGCACTAACCAGAAACAACTCGTGAAGAGACCGCTGCTGCGGAACTTTATGAGTTGTTTTTGTTGATTAGGAAATTATGATATTCGTCAGTTGTAGTCAAAATACTTCCGCAAAGGTAACCGGACCAAATGTATATGAAAAATCGAATACAATGAGCTGCTTTGAGGATAACCAGGCCAAATGTATGCGGAAAATCGAACACAATGAGCTACTTTAAAGGTAAACAGACCAAATGTATGCGGAAAACCAAACACAATGAGCTGCTGTGAAGGTAATCAGGCCAAATGTATATGAAAAATCGAATATATCTTGCGCCCCAGGAGTAGTCTGGATGGAGCAATGTGAGAGGTAGCCTTAAAATCTGCATAAGCTGCACAGATGCATGAGCTCCAGCTTGATTTCCAGCTTGATTCACCGGTTAAGGTGATTTTCTGCTTATGCAGCTTGACACTTCCCTAAATAAGGGTATACATTTGTATACAAGTAATATTCGTATACATATGTATACATCGGAAGGAGGAGAGTATCATGCGCGAAGGAAAACATGAACATAAAGGGCACAAAGAGCACAGAGAAAACTGTGGCCATCCCCATGACGACGGCAAGAGGAATTTTCAAAGCGCCCAAACCTTTCGCCGCGGCCGGGCGATTGCTTTTCTGGACCGGCTCCATGTCAAACGCTCTACCTTAATGCAGCAGCTGGACCAGCCGGAATTCGAAGCTATCAGACAGGTGATCAGCGGTGAGCTGAAAGCAACGGATGGAATCATCCAGGAATTCATCCAGGCGTTCGAGCTGCGTGAAGTTCTGGCAGAACAAGAGAATATAGCTGAAGGAGTGGACATAAACGATGACAATCATTGATACGATCCAGACCCGCAGAACAATTAAAGCCTTCAAACCGGAGCCAATCCAGGAGAACGATCTGAACTCTTGGCTGGAGGCTGCGAGCTATGCCCCGAATCACCGGATGAACGAGCCCTGGGAGCTGCTGTTTATTGGACCCGAGACAAGAGCAGCTCTGAACCATAAGACAGATTTCGGCGGAGCTCCATTGTTAATTGGCATTCTCTCCAAGCCAGCCGCCAGCCAGATGGAACGCGATGAGAACGTTATGGCGGTCTCCTGCTATATCCAGAATTTCATGCTGGCTGCCCATGAAGCAGGTGCAGGTGTGTTCTGGTCGTCCCTGGGCGCTTCGGTCCGGGGCCGTGAGATTCTAGGCGTGCCGCAGGAGTATGATGTGATTGCTGTACTCGCTGTGGGCTATCCGGCGGAAATCCCTGCTGCCAAGCAGAGAACGCCAATCGCTGATAAAATCACATACTTGCCGTAAACGGACGACTGATGAGATGAAGGTGACCTGAATGTGGAAACTCAGGGGGTTCATGAAGCCGTACGTACTCTGGTGCGTGCTCGCCCCGCTGTTAATGGTAGTTGAGGTAGTTATGGACCTGCTGCAGCCGGCACTGATGGCCAGCATCGTGGACAAGGGCCTGATGATGAATGATCTGCCGTATATTATTTCGACAGGCGGGATCATGCTTGGGGTTGCAATCATAGGTATGGTCGGCGGTGTAGGCTGTACTGTTTTTTCAAGTATCGCTTCACAGAATTTCGGAAATGATCTGCGGATCAAGCTGTTTGAGCATATCCAGACCTTCTCTAACCGGAATCTGGACCGGTTGAAGACCGGATCGCTGATCACCCGTTTAACGAATGATGTGGTGCAGCTGCAGACTTTCATGCAGATGATATTACGGATGTTTGTACGATCTCCACTGCTGCTGATCGGCAGTCTGGTGATGGCGATCCGGATCAGCCCGTCGCTGGCGCTAATCCTGCTGGCTGCGGTGCCGCTGCTGTTCATTCTGCTATACGTACTGATCCGTCTATCTTTTCCTTTGTTTGCTAGAATGCAGGAGAAGCTGGATGGGGTAAGCAATGTGCTGCAGGAGAACCTGTCCGGCATCCGCGTGATCAAAGCTTTTGTCCGCGCGGGACATGAGCAGAAGCGGTTCGATGCCGCTAACACAGACTATACCAATACTGGAATTAGAGCCATTCGCCTAATGGCGCTCAACATGCCGCTGATGATGCTTATCCTGAACGCAAGTATTATTGCCGTCCTCTGGTTCGGCGGGCTGCAGAACTGGAGCGGGAAGCTGCCGGTGGGTGAACTGATCGCATTCATTAACTATGTAACCCAGCTGCTGATGTCCATGATGATGCTAAGCAATATGCTCGCGTTCGTATCTCGGGCTAAGGTGTCAGGAGACCGGGTGAATGAAGTGTTCGCAACCACAAGCGAGATTACAGAAGCTCCTTCGGCGAATAGTGATGTAATTACGCATGGACGGATCGAATTCAACCATGTCTCGTTCGCCTATAACCGGGCAGATGAGAATCTTGTGCTGGAAGATATCAGCTTTGTTGCGAACCCCGGCGAGACAGTTGCTATTCTGGGGGCTACCGGTGCCGGCAAATCGACTCTGGTCAGCCTGATTCCACGGTTCTACGAGGTGTTGTCCGGAGCTATTGCCATTGACGGAACAGACATCCGGCAGATTGGTATTGATCATCTGCGCAGCCGGATCGGCTTCGTAATGCAGCAGTCGCTGCTGTTCAGCGGCAGCATCAGGGACAATATCCGCTACGGCCGTCCGGAAGCAACAGAGGCAGAGGTAGAGCAGGCAGCTATAGCCGCCGAAGCACATGGATTTATCAATACGCTGCCGCAAGGCTATGATACCTTGCTCGGGCAGCGCGGCGTTAATCTGTCCGGCGGACAGAAGCAGCGGCTTTCCATCGCGCGTGCGTTGCTGATTCAGCCCGCGGTTCTGATTATGGATGACAGCACCAGCGCGCTGGATGCGGTAACGGATGCGCGGATTCGTCTGCTTTTGAAGACTCAGCTACGGAACTGCACCATAGTTATGATTGCCCAGCGTGTATCGTCAATCATCGATGCGGACCGGATCCTGATCCTGGAGAATGGCCGGATTGCTGCCCAGGGCACCCATAAAGAACTGATGACAGGCAGCGAGATTTACCGGGATATCCAGGATTCGCAGCTGAAGGGAGAGGAGGAGCCTTATGTCCAGTCATCCTAATCAGACACAGACCCCCGTTCGCCCAGGCGGGTTCGGAGGGGGGCCTCCCGGCGGCCGCGGAGCTGTGGTGCCGAAGGTTCGCGCGAAGAACCGCATGGCTACGATCAAGCGTATCTGGTCCTATCTGAACCGTCAGCGTACGGGACTCATTATGGTCTATATATTTACAATACTTAACGCCGTAGTAGCACTAATCGGGCCTTACCTGCTCGGAAAAGCGATAGACTCGGCAATCATTCCCCATGATTATGGGCTGCTCGTCCGGTTCTGCACCATGCTGGGCGGCGTTTACCTGCTCGGCAGCGCCGTCTCCTGGGTGCAGGCCTATGTAATGACTTCCGTGTCACAGAGAACGGTGTTCGAGCTGCGGCGTGATCTGTTCGCTAAATATCAGGAGCTGCCTATAGGCTTCTTCGATACGCGTGCCAATGGCGAGCTGATGAGCCGGGCAACCAATGACATCGACAACGTGTCGAACTCATTGAATCAAAGTGTTACCCAGCTGCTGAACAGTCTCATCACATTAAGCGGTTCGCTGGTCATTATGCTGATGCTGAACGTTCCGCTGACGGTTATCGCTTTGGTGACGATCCCGCTGGTCCTGCTGGCCAGCCGTAAGATTACAGGCTTGAGCCGGATCTATTTCAAGAACCAGCAGCAGCATCTGGGTGAACTCAACGGCTTCATTGAAGAAGCGATCAGCGGTCAGAAGGTGATTAAGCAGTACCGCAGAGAAGAAGCTGAAACGGCAAGGTTCCGCGGAATGAGTGGTGAACTCAACAAGGTCAGCATTAAGGCACAGATTGTATCCGGGCTGGTCGGTCCGGTCATGAACCTGATTAACAACCTGGATTTCGCGCTGATTGCCAGTGTGGGCGGATGGATGGCATTTAAAGGGCTGGCTACGGTCGGGGTTATTGTCAGTATGCTGAACTACGCCAAGCAGTTCAGCCGGCCGATATCCGAGCTTGCGAACCAGTACAATCTGATCCAGTCGGCAATTGCCGGAGCGGAGCGTGTATTTGAAGTGATGGATATGCCTTCGGAGTACATCGGCGAGCAGCCGCAAGAGCTGCCCCGGGTACACGGGGAAGTGATTTTCCGTGATGTCGTCTTCGGCTATCAGGCGGATGCTCCGATTCTGAGCGGTGTAAGCTTCGAAGCGAAGCCTGGCGAGAAGATCGCACTCGTCGGCCCGACCGGGGCGGGGAAGACTACTATTGTTAACCTGCTGACCCGCTTCTACGAAATTAACAGCGGGGAGCTGCTGATCGACGGACGAGATATCCGCGAACTGAACAAAAATGAGCTGCGCAGCCAGTTAGGTATGGTACTGCAGGACGCGCATGTATTCTCTGGAACGATTCGTGAGAATATCCGGTTCGGCCGCCTGGACGCTACCGACCGTGAGGTTGAAGAGGCCGCAAGCCTGGCTAACGTCAGCGGGTTCATCGCAAGATTGCCGCAAGGATATGATACGATGCTGGGCACGGACGGAACGACACTCAGCCACGGCCAGCGCCAGCTGCTGACGATTGCCCGTGCCATCCTTGCCGATCCGGCTATCCTTATTCTCGATGAGGCAACCAGCAGTGTGGATACCCGGACTGAAATGCATATCCAGCAGGCGATGCGGACCCTGATGAAGGACCGGACCAGCTTCGTGATTGCCCACAGGCTCAGTACGATTCAGGATGCGGACCGGATTCTCGTCATCCAGGGCGGTCAGATCGCCGAGCAGGGCAGCCACGAGCAGCTGCTTGCCTTTAAAGGTGTGTATCATGAGCTGTATAACAGCCAGTTCAAGCATGCGGTTCAGGCAGGGTAAGGCAGCAACAGTACATTTGAATAGTTACTTTTCAGGAGGGCAGCGCAATGCGCTGCTTCTTTTTTTGGGGAAATTTGAATCAGGGCACATAAAGGACATAACACTCGACTATGCTGAGTGGTATAAACGGGCGGAAAGCGGGGACTACATTGAAGAAAAAATTGCTGCTCGTCGAGGATGAGCTGCGTATCCGTGAACTGGTATCTGATTATTTCATCCAGAACGGCTGGGAAGTGCGCGAAGCCGACAACGGACAGGATGCGCTTCTCTGGTTCGATTCACTTCTGCCGGATCTGCTGATTCTGGATATCATGATGCCCAAGATGAATGGATTTGAGGTATGCCGGGAAATCCGCAAGCAATCAGCGATCCCCATTATTCTGCTGACCGCCAAGTCTGCAGATGACGACAAAATATATGGCTTTGAATTAGGTGCAGATGATTATGTAACCAAGCCCTTCAGTCCTAAAGTACTGGTGGCCCGGGCAAATGCGCTGATGAAACGGGCTCAAGGCACACATCTGCCTGATTCGGGCATTGTGAAGTTTGGGTCGGCGATCTTCAACACGCTGGCACACCGTCTGGAGGTAGAGGATGCAGAAGTCGAGCTTACCCCGAAGGAATATGATCTCTTATGGCTGCTGATCCGGAACAAGGGGATTGTGATTTCCCGGG
Source organism: Paenibacillus sp. IHB B 3415 (assembly GCF_000802655.2). Lineage (NCBI taxonomy): Bacteria > Bacillati > Bacillota > Bacilli > Caryophanales > Paenibacillaceae > Paenibacillus > Paenibacillus sp. IHB B 3415. The sequence continues at coordinate 99,178 of NZ_JUEI01000001.1, forward strand.
ATACGATCCTCAGCCGGGTGTGGGGAATTGAATTTGAGGGAGACTCCCGTGTCGTGGATAGCCATATCAAGAAACTGCGCAGCAAGCTGGGTTATGAGTCCCGCTATATCCGTACGGTCATCGGTACAGGGTACAGGTTTGAGGTTGAGGAATGAGAAGACGCGGAATTACCTTTAAGCTGTTTGTGATGACTGTGATCTTTTTTGTATGTTTTTACGGGATGGTGATCTTGAGCCAGCTGCTGTTCTTTGACAGCTTCTACCAGAGCCAGAAGGAGAACAGGGTGGAGAAGCATCTCAAGAGCTTCGGGACGGGCTATACGGAAGAATCCTGGGGGCGAAGCCGTACTTCCCGCGAACTGGTTCGCTTCATGCTGCGCAATAAGACTCAAATGGTCATTCTGAAGCTGGATGGCCGAATGAAGTCTGAGGATCCGTTCCGGATGAAGGTGATGGATGGAGAGGGCAAGATTCAGGTGATTCCGATGTCCCTGTTCATGAACGAGTACGGGGATCCGCTTAGGGCAGCTAATCTGAAGGAAAATGATCAAGTCACCGTCCAGGGAGAACGTCTTGAGGAAGACAATGACCCCGGAAATCTGATCTATCCGCTCACGATTACGAAGCAAGGCGGACCGCAGATAGGTGAGGAGCCCGTAGACGGGATGAGCACTATTTCCGGGACAATCACTGAACTTGTATTACCGGATCTGAAAGTCTGGAATCCGCGGCAGGGCATCCTCTTCGAGGCCTTGGAGGACTGGTTTCCTCTGACTCTTGATCAGAATGAAGAACTCCGTAATCTGAACATACTGAAAGAGGAGTGGACCGCTCCCTGGAGCGGCATCCGGAATTCAGTCATCATTCTTCCGGTCAAGCAGGCGGACGGGGAGATTGAACTCTTATTCACGGTCACCTCCCTGCAGGATGTTAAGGATTCGAATGTAGCGCTGCGCTGGTTCTTTTTATATCTGGGGATCGGCGGGTTTGTTCTGATACTGGTCCTGTCGCTGTTCTATTCCAAGATGGTTACCCGTCCGCTGATTAAGCTCAATAATATCGCCAAACGGATGGTGTCGCTGGATTTCACAGGTCATTCTTCGATCCGTCAAAAGGATGAGCTGGGCAGCTTGTCCAAAAGCATGTTCACTTTGTCGCAAAGTCTGGATGCTGCACTGGGCGAGCTTCGTGAGGCGAATCAGCAGCTGGTTGAGGACATGGAGCAGAAGAAGAAAATGGAGCAGATGCAGCAGGACTTTTTTGCGAGCGCCTCTCACGAATTGAAGACTCCGCTCAGTATTATCAAGGGATTCGCCGAAGGTCTGGAGGATGGGGTAAGCGCCGGCAAACAGGATCATTATATCAAGGTCATTATCGAGGAAGCCGACAAAATGGAGTTTCTCGTCAAAGATATGCTCGATTTAGCCAAGCTGGAGTCCGGAACCATCAAACTCCGTAAAAGCTCCTTTATGCTGAGTGAAATGACTGAGAAGGTGACGGACAAGCTGATACATTCACTCGGTGACAAGCAGCTGAATGTGGTTATTATTCCTGCGAACGAGCGGCCGCTTTATGCCGATGCGTCCTGGATTGAGCAGGTAATCAGCAACCTGCTGACCAATGCGATCAGACATGCGGAGCATGGCAGTACAATAACCGTTGCTGTGGAGAGTCAAGAGAAATCACTCTCATTCAACATACACAATAAGGGTGAGAACATCCCCGAAGATCAGCTGGAGCAGATCTGGGAGCGCTTCTACCGGGCGGAGGCTTCACGCAGCCGTCTGACGGGGGGAACCGGACTCGGGCTTTCGATTACGAAGCAGATATTGGATATGCACGGCTGCCGGTATGCAGTGATAAACACAACGGACGGCGTCTGTTTTAGTGTGACCTTTGAAGGCTGAACGGATTCATTACAACCTGTCAAGAATTCTTATATTTCGAGAAAGGAGTGAAACAGCATGAAATGGAACTGGCTGCCTTCAATGTGCACACTGGGAAACCTGGGACTTGGATCAGTTTCCTTGCTTTTCACCATTCAAGAACGTTATAATCTCGCCTTATTAATGATATTGCTCGCGGCAATATGTGATGTCATGGACGGATTGCTGGCAAGAATGCTCCATTGTACCAGCGATTTCGGCAAACAACTGGACTCTCTGGCAGATATTATTTCCTTTGGGCTTGCTCCTACCTTCCTCATATTGTTGTACAGGCTGGAGAACATGCAGTGGCTTGGACCTGTTGCTGCGATTGCGTTCCTGATCTGCGGGGCGCTGCGCCTGGCCAGATTTAATCTGTCTGCGCCTTCAAAGGGGTTCACGGGGATGCCGATTACGGCTGCAGGCGTTATTTTATCAATGATTGCATTGGTGGATGAACGGATGAAGCCGGAGCTGGTCGTCGCCGTAATGGGGCTGCTGTCACTGCTCATGGTAAGCCGGATTCCATTCCCGTCGTTCAAAAAATTCGTCAACAGGAAGTGATGCCTTATGCCCTGGATCATGGAGATGATCTCGCAATACGGATATATAGCTATATTTGCACTGCTCGCGCTGGGACTTCTTGGCCTCCCCGTTCCCGATGAGCTGCTGATGCTGTTCGTGGGCTATCTATCTTCTACCATGGTGCTGAATTTCTCAGTTTCGGTGCTGGTGTGCTTCATCGGCTCAATAACAGGTATGCTGATCAGCTATACGATCGGTCTGAGACTCGGGCAGCCGGTGGTAGACAAATACGGGAAATGGATAGGGCTTACGCCGAAGCGGTTCGCGAGTGTGAAACGATGGTTCTTCCGGTTCGGAAACTGGACGGTCTTCATCGCTTATTTCGTCCCGGGCCTTAGACATGTTACCAGCTATATCTCCGGAATCAGTGCAATGTCTTTCAGGAAATATCTGGTTGTCACCGTTGCCGGTGCATTTATCTGGTCGCTCCTGTTTGTTTCTATCGGGTATCTGGTGGGTGCAAGGTTATCCTTTGCATAGCTATTTCATAGTTTTGCAATGACCGGAGCGGGCAGGGTATGATGATAGCTATAGGTAATAATCTTTTATAATCAAAGAAGATATTACTATGGTTAAACCTTCTATTATATACTGTAAAAAACATCCACTTATTGCCGTGTGTGCATTGCATTAGGTGAGAAGCTATAGTGATCTGAGGAGGGAATACCGTAATGCCGGAAACACAAGAAATAGTTATTGAAGAATACGTGCCTGCCAAACATGCCGCGTCCATTGCCGAGATGTGGAATCGGAGCTTTGAGAGCTGGGGCGGGGACAATGCTTACCGGACAGAGGAAAGTGTACTCCGTGAACACGAGAACAGCACGCTGCTCAAGGTATTTCTGGCCGTTGCGGGCGGAGAGGTTATCGGATATTGCAGCTTTTCCCACTACAAAGAGGATACAGGCGCGCTTTATATTCCACTGCTCAATGTCAGACCGGATTTCCATGGACGTAAGGTTGGCAAGAGACTGGTGAGACAAGCTGTCGAGGAGACCATCCGGCTTGGCTGGCCCCGGCTCGATTTGTACACCTGGGCGGGGAACGTCAAGGCGGTTCCTACCTATAAGAAAAGCGGTTTTTTCTGGGAAAAACGCGACGACACCACCCACCTGATGAATTTTATCCCTTCAGTGCTGCAGACCGGAGCGGTGAAGTCTTATTTCGGGAAGATCGACTGGTATAACGACAGCATCCGCGAAATCAACGTTCAGCCTGACGGCCAGGGGGATAACGGATTTGACTATTTTACATATGAATGGCTGAAAGACGGCCTGCAGCTGAAAATGCAGTATGAGCGGAGCGGCCGCGGCCTGCGCCTGATTGAGACGGAGGATTACCGGATACAGGCAACGATTCCTGAACGGCATGAGCTGCCTTTCGGAGCCCGATACCCCATTGTCTATGAAGCTGTGAATAAAAGCGGAAAGCCTTTGGCTCTGGAGATTAAGGGCATAAGCAATCCGCAAATCAGCTTTGAGCTGAACAGGGCGCAGGAAATTGAATCCGAGGCACGGATCGAAGGCAGCTTCTTCATCCATCCGGCAGAAGAGGAACAGAGTATCTATCAGACCCATCCGGTTGTTGAGGCTGAACTGCTCATTAATGGCCTGCCCGCCGTATTCAAAATTGGGGTTGAACCCAAGTTCCCGGTCAAAGTACAGCTGCAGCTACCGGACAGAATAGCTTATATAGGCGAAGAGCTTGAGATTGATGTGATTGTCGAAAATGAATACAACGCAGATACGGTGTTCGCCTTCGACCTGCCTGATGATGCTATACTCGCTTTCGGGCAGTCTGCACTTAAATTCGAAGTTCAGGCAAAGGGCCGGAGAACGGTTGCTGTACAAGCGCGGCTGCAAGCCTACGGTATTTGGCATCACAATGTGAAGATCCTTAATGGGGGCAGCAGTCCGGAGGAGGCCGCTTCATTAATTCTCCAGCAGGAGATGAGCCTTGTCTTCCCTGGGGCAGATGCTGTCTTTGGCGGCAAAACGGAGAAGGAATGGATCATCAGCAGCGGAAGATATTCGGCAGTCCTGGAGAAATCCGGCAATACGCTGAAGCTATATGACGGCCGTAAGAATGTCGTTAGCCTGCCTTATCCGAAGTTCGGTCTGCCTTATACCAATGAGTTCAAGAAGGTATCGCCTGTTGAAGTGCAGTATGATACAGATGATGGAGCCATTGTGCTTGAAGCCGTCTATGAACTGACAGCAAGAAAGGGCATGCTGCTGACCATGGTGGTGAAACTGAACAGCAATGGGCTCATCTCCCGGCACTTCAGGATTCATAACCCGCTGGACACGGATCAGGAGGAAGAATTGGTCCTCAAGGACAGCTTCGAGTTCAGCCTTAGGGGAGGCGTTATTCCTTATAACGGCAAGTATCTGGATTTGAAATCAGGTGCAGAGGCTTCCAGCCCGGACTACTGGGATGTACAGAAGTTTACAGAGAACTGGATGTTCGCTTCCCATGGAGCAATCTCGCGGGGGATCAGCTGGCCGGCAGAATTAGAGCTTATCCAGGAGTCGTGGCTCCATGCAGTTGAGCATTCGCTGGGCCGGATTCCGGCTGGAGGCAAGCTGGAGACAGGTCCGCTGCGGATTGCGCTGGGCACCTGGAACACCTGGCAGGATTTCCGTTCGTTCGCACTGCAATGCAGCAACACACGCGATCTGAGTTCTGCACAACAACTGGAAGTGAAGCTTAATCAGGGTAACCCGTTCATCAGCGGTCCGCTTATACTCTCCATTCTGGAGCAGAAGAAAAGTTATTTGGATGGCGAGATCACTGTTTCTTCTCGTGCAGGCAGCATTGAGGAGACATCGATTACGGTACAAGGTGAACACAAGCTCTCGGAAATCAGCCTTCCGCTGACCCGTTCATCAGGTTCTGAGCCCGATCTCCTTACGCTGCAGCTGGATATGGATATTTATGAGAGCTCAAGAGCTTTCCTTGTCTTTCCTGTGTCGGATCAGGTTATCCGCCGTCAGACTCTGGAGATTGAGCAGTCCCAGGTGCTTGCCGTAGACAACGGAATTTTGCGGATACAGGCCAGCAGCAATTTTGCTCCGGGATTATTCTCGCTGGAGTATCAAGGCCAGGAGTGGCTGGATTCCTCTTTTCCACAGCCCATAGCTAAATCCTGGTGGAATCCCTGGGTGGGTGGAATTTTAACTTCGATCAATGACATGTCATTACGCAGCTTCATGGAGGAGCCGCGGACCGCTGAGTTCGCTGAGCTCACAGACGATAAGGGTAACCTCTGGTCGGGCATACGCATGAGCGTTACCATTCAGCAGAATGATAAATACAGAGGGCTTAGCCTGCATCAGTATTTCATGATGCTTCCGGGTGTACCTGTGCTTGCCTCTACCGTACACATTGAACAGAACACAGGCATGCCGTTATATCCGCTCGAGCTTGAAACCTCGTCCCATTACCGTGCGGCCGCCGATCTTAAGGACAGCAGAGGGTATCTAAAGAACAGCAGTGGTGAAGAGCTTGTGTATAAGGCAGGAAGAGTCCAGCTGGGAGTTAGAAGTACTAACGGAATCCTTCAAGTGGGCTCCACAGAACGTAAACAGCGCCTGACTCTAGTTACTGCACCGGATCTTACTTCTACAGTCTTGATGGCCAACACTCATGCGGCACTGTCTTATGCCATAGACCCGCTGTATCTTCAAGACGGGGAAAAGCGGTTCAGCAAGCCACAATTCTATCTTATCTCGGATCTGAAGATTCCAGAGCAGGCCTACGCCGATTTGCTGGCAATCCGGTTCAACAAATGAGCTGAAGAAAGGAAGCACCCATGAAAATCATTGACGCACATGTGCATTATTCGAATATTGATACCTTTCACGAGACAGCCCGGACTTTAGCGCATATCGATTATACCGGCAAAGGACTCCTGGAGGAGTTCCGCCGCTCCGGTGTTGTCGCCGGAGTCGGTATGGGCGTAACGGAGACGGCCGCCGGTGCTTTTCCGGATTCCGAAGCGCTTAATCCCATGCTGCTTGATCTTAGCGGGACACTTCCTGACAATTTGTTTACCTGTGTCGGAATTAATCCGCTGACCCTCCATCTGGACGGGCAGCTGGTGGCGCTGGAACAATCGCTGCAACAGAAGGATGTCGTTGGAATCAAGCTCTATGCCGGCTATTACCACTTCAATGTGGGGGATGAGATCTACGATCCGGTCTACAAGCTGGCCTCTGCTTACGGACTGCCGGTCGTTATTCATGGAGGGCTAACTTACTCTGACCGGGGACTGTTGAAATATTCGCATCCTCTGTCTATGGAAGAGACGTTCCTGAAGCACCGGGATATTACCTTTATGCTCTGCCATCTGGGCGATCCCTTGGTTATGGACACAGCGGCGCTTTTGGAGAAGAATCCGAATCTCTATACCGACCTGTCCGGCTGGATCGTCGGAGACCAGGCCAAGGTGGACCGTCTGCTGACCGAGCAGACCTACACCGATCATTTCCGCCGGGCGATTGTATTCGCCGAGAAATATGACCGGCTCGTCTTCGGTACCGACTGGCCGCTGGTTCCGCTGGATGCCTACATTACATTCGTGAAGCATCTGATCCCGGAAGCACACTGGGAGGATGTCTTCTATAATAATGCGCTCCGCGTGTTCCCTAAGCTGGAGGAGCGGATTAGAGAACTAGATTTGGCGGAGGAGTAAACGATGCACAGAATCTCTGACGAAGATGCTTATAAGTATGGCATTGAAACCAGACATGATCTTATGGATAGCGGTGAGCGCAGATTCAGATTAATCTGCTCAGCGGACGGAAGCTCCTATTGCCGGACGGTAGCCTCTGAGAAAGGTGCCTGGCAGAGCAGTCATTATCATAAGTCCGTATCTGAGATCTACGTCGTGCAGTCCGGCTGGATGGTGTATGCGGAACTGAAAGACGAAGATTTCAAGCTTCGCGTATTACGGGAAGGAGAGACTGTCTCGTTTGCGCCTTTCGTGCATCATAATATTTATTTGTCCTCTGAGGCAGTCATCCATACGATTAAATACGGCAAATCAGAGGACAATGACTGGCACGCCTCCCCGGAGCTGGATAGTCTGACACAACACCTCTCTTCGGAAGCACTTTTATCCATGTCAGACTTAGAACAGTGATCCTCCTTTAACCGGGGAATTACTGTTCTTTTTGTTTTTTGCGTGAAATGGGTTGGGGCCAGGGTTTACTCCCGCCTGATGCTTGATGAGGCAACCTGTGCTAAGCTGTTAAGGGTCAGACTTGCCGAAATATAATTATTCCTGCAGATGGAGGGTTAGTATCATGCCTCATGTTAAAGTTAAAGATCTGGAATTGTTTTATGAAAAAATGGGTACCGGAGAGCCAGTTATATTTCTGCACAGCAGTTATTCGCGCGGGTTATTGGCCTTTTCTAGTCAAATTCTGGATTTCCAAAATAAGTACACCTGTTATTTCCCTGATTTCCGGGGCCATGGCAGAACCAGGTGTGAAAGTCTCGAATGGTCTACGCCTCAGCTGGCGGATGATATCGCAGCCTTCATGGATTGCATGAGTATTGAAAAAGCGCATCTGATCGGCTACAGCATGGGTGCAAATGTCGGACTGTACCTCGCAGTAAATGATCCGGCAAGAGTTGCTACGCTAACTACAATTGGAACCGGAGGATTCTGTGATCCGGCTGGTGCTGAAGACTTTGAGCCGGAGCGTCTGCTGGAGCTTGGGCAACAGGGCATCATCCGTCAGATGAAAGAGAGGCATGAAGAAGCGCATCAAGGGAATTGGCAGGAATTCATGCGGCAATCTGCTAATGACTGGCGTAGATACCCGGACCTGAGCGAAGCACAGTTAAGCAGTATCGGCTGTCCGGTTCTAATCATTGCAGGAGAGCACGATACATACGCTGCAGCGGATAAGATCATTCAGCTAGTCTCGCTGATCAAAGGATCACAATGCCTGATCGTCCCCGGTGCCGGCCACCGGCCGCATATGGGAAGAGAACAGCCGGTGCTGGTGAACGATACGATCCTTGAATTTCTTGCGAAGAATTCTAACCTCAAGTGAAAGGGCTGTACATATCTTATGAAGAAAGTCATCGTAATTGGAGCAGGGATTCTCGGGGCGTCTACAGCCTACCAGCTGACAAAAATGGGGGCAGAGGTGCTGATTGTCGACCGTAAAGATCAAGGACAAGCCACGGATGCTGCCGCAGGCATCATCTGTCCCTGGCTGTCCCAGCGGCGCAATCAGACCTGGTACCGGCTGGCAAAGGCTGGTGCACGATATTATCCTCAGCTGATCGCGGAATTAGAGCATGGAGGCGAAACCCATACGGGCTATGCCCGGGTAGGTGCGCTTAGTATTCATACGGATGCGGGCAAGCTGGACAAAATAGAAGAGCGGGCGCGTCTGCGGCTGGCGGATGCACCGGAAATCGGAGAAATTACGCGGCTTACGGCTGAAGAAACCCGTGAACGGTTCCCGCTGCTTGCTGAAGGTTATGCCTCTGTTCATATCAGCGGGGCTGCCCGGGTAGATGGACGCGCCCTGCGGGATGCGTTACTTCACGCTGCGCAGCAGCAGGGTGCCACCAGAATTACCGGAGATGCGGTGCTTCAATATGAGCCAGGCCGGGTGACCGGGGTTATTGTAGGTGCGGAGTGTTACCCGGCGGATGAAGTTATTGTGTGCGCAGGCGCCTGGGCGAACCCGCTGCTCCAGCCGCTTGGCATTGACTTCAAAGTCAGCTACCAAAAAGGGCAAATCATGCACTTGCAGGTTTCCGGTCATCAGGATACGGAAGCATGGCCGGTAGTCATCCCGCCGAGTGATCAATATCTGCTCGCTTTTGACCAGCAGCATATTGTAATCGGGGCAACTCATGAGAATGATGTAAAAGGATATAATACCAGAGTGACCGCAGGCGGCATGCAGGAGATTCTGAATAAGGGGCTGGAAGTGGCACCTGAACTGGCAAACAGCACTTTTGGTGAAGTGAGGGTAGGGTTCCGCCCGTTTACACCAGGCTTCCTCCCGGTCTTAGGTGCTGTCCCTGAATGGAAGGGGCTTCTCGCAGCCAATGGACTGGGAGCTTCAGGACTCACAATGGGCCCGTTTATCGGCAGCCAGCTGGCGAAGCTGGCACTAGGCAGAGAGACCGATATGGATATTAGCGCTTATGACCTCCAGGCAGCGACGGAGAGCAGATGATTACGAATTCATTTCCTGCAATGGAAGGATTAGATTCAATTCTGCCGCTCAATTGAACTTTTGTTTGACAGAAGAAGATGTGTAATCCATAATACAATCCATACTAAACATATATGATTTATATAGGAAGGGTGGATCACACGTGACCAAGTTAAATGCAAAATTTAGAAAAACGATTGGAATGGGGACACTGACAGTAATGTTTGTAATGCTGCTGGCAGGCTGCTCCGGTTCCAACAACAATGCGGACACCAGTAATGGCGCTCAGGAAAGTGCGAGTCCAGCCGCAACGGAAAGCACAAGCACAGCAGAACCTGCTGCAGGAGGTGCTTTTACCTATGGCCGGCCGGCTTCAGTAACCTCGTTTGATCTGCATAACCAGATCACGTCGAATAATGCGTTTGCGATTGATAAAGTGTTTGAATCACTGGTCGCTTTTGACAGCAAGGGTGAAATTAAGGACTTTCTTGCCCAGTCTCACACGATCAGCGAAGATGGCTTAACGTATACCTTCGTGTTGCGTGACGGTCTGAAATTCTCGAACGGAACGCCAGTCACAGCTGAGGATGCCGTGTTCTCCCTGAACCGTCATTTGACGGTTGAAGGTCCGCTGGCCATCTCCGCGACGGTCGAATCCTTCAAGGCACAGGATGACAAGACACTGGTAATTAAGCTAAAAGAACCCTACACACCGTTCATCTCTGAGCTGTCGAACTTCTCCAACGGTATCATCCCGAATAACTTCGGCGGCGTCAGCGAAGAAGAGTTCTTCAAGAAACCGGTAGGCACGGGCCCTTTCGTAGTTGAAACCTGGGACCCTGCTGGTGATGTTACCTTCACCAAGAACACAAACTACTGGCAGGAAGGCAAGCCTTATATCGATAAGCTTGTCTATAAACTCATTGAAGACGACAGCCAGGCGATCAACCAGCTGAAGGCAGGAGAAGTGGATGCAGTAGAAGCGCTGTCCCTTCAGAATGCAGGTGAGATTAAGGACGGCACAGACACTACTGTCGTAACAAACGGCAGCTGGGTGACGGAGCAATTGTTCTTCAACACGCTGGATGAGCATTTCTCCGATGTGCATGTGCGCCGTGCACTGGCGCTGGCGCTGGACCGTGACGGTCTGACTAAAGCATTAACCTTCGGATATGCACAGACCGCCAATTCTTTGCTGCCGACAACGATTCCATACAACGCCAATGATACCCTTAAGTCATTGAACTTCGATGCCGCCGCAGCCAAGGAAGAGCTTGCCAAATCTGCATTCCCTAACGGATTCTCAACCAAGCTGCTTATCGCTTCCGGCAACAGCACAAGAGCCCAGGAAGCACAGATTATTCAGGCAGCAGGCCAGGCCATCGGAATCAAGATTGAGATCGAATCCGTTGAACTGGCTACCTTCCGTGAACGCTTCTTCGCCTATGATTTCGCGGCGATGCTGAACAGTGGTCAAGCCGACTCTCCGGAAGCGAACTCGATCCTGGCGTTCCAGACCGACCCGGAAGGCTTCAGCAAATCGTACTGGACGCATTACACGAACGATAATGTAACCAAGCTGCTGTATGAGGGTCAAAAAACAGCAGACGGCGATGCCCGCGCAGCCATCTACACCGAGCTGCTGCAGACGCTTGCAGATGAAGTGCCTTACATTCCTCTCTACTACCCGGATATCCTGATTGGTGCCCGTTCTTCGGTGGATGGACTGGTAGTTCTGCCTAACGGCAGTATCCGTCTGGAAGATGTGCGCGTAAGCAAATGATGAATTCCAGGCAAACCTTAACCGGTGCGCAAGGAAACAATGGTTCTTACAAGTGGCTGGGGATAGCACTTGTAAGAGCCTTAATTGTTATCTTCTGCGTAATGACGGCAGTCTTTTTCCTCATACGTATTGTACCCGGCGATCCTGCCAAAATGATTCTCGGAGAATACAGTACGCCCGAAGCGCTAAAGAATATGCATCACACCCTGGGGCTGGATCTCCCGCTATGGGAACAATTCATCCGGTTTATGAAGACCTTGTTCACGCAAGGGGATACCGGCAACTCCATTATTATGGGCACCTCGGCACGAGAGCTGATTATGCAGCGGGCTCCTGTAACTTTGCTGCTTATCCTGATTGCCTGTGTGCTTGCAATTATTACTGCACTTCTGCTTGCTACTGCTGCAGCCACACATAAGGATAAACTGCTGGATCACCTGATCCGCATCTTTCCTGCGATCACTCTCGGTATGCCAATCTTCTGGGTTGGCATCCTTTTGATTCTGCTCTTTAGTGTCCGGCTGGGCTGGTTCCCTGTCGGAGGAGTAGGTGAAGGCTTCACAGGGACGCTGCGAAGCCTGGCGCTGCCGGCGATAACGGTTGCTTTTTCACAGATTCCTACACTGGTCCGCTCGCTCAGGGCGCAAATGCTGGAGGTACTCGAATCCGACTTTGTCGTCACGCTGAGAGCAGCGGGTATACCCTCCAGAGTTATTCTGTTTAAGCATGTCCTGCGCAACTCTGCGCTGCCGACACTGATGCTGCTGGGAGTTAACATCTCTTATCTCATCGGGGGTACGCTAGTCGTCGAGCAGGTATTCGGCATCAAAGGGATCGGCAGCCTGCTGTTCACTTCAATTTCGAATCGGGATTTCCCTGTCATCCAAGGAATAGCCCTTTATTGCGCGCTATCTGTAGTGATCATCAGTCTGCTGATTGAAATCATCTCCTGGTGGCTGGATCCCAGAACGAAGGGGAAACAATGACAACTACAACGCCAGATATACAATTGCCAGAGGGCAAGAAGCAAGTAAACGGGCTGAGACGGATATGGAATACCCCATCCCTGCTGATCGGAATCATTATGTTTGCAGTGCTCATTCTGCTGGCTCTGTTCATCCCTTACTTAAGTCCGTATCATCCGACGGAGCAGAACTTGAGCGCCTTCCTGCAGCCGCCGTCTTCCACCCACTGGCTGGGTACCGATCAGCTGGGGCGTGATTTGTTTACCAGACTGATCTATGCAGCGCGGACGGATCTGACTATCATGGTTCTGGCCGAGATCATTCCGTTCTGTACCGGTGTCTTACTGGGAATGCTGTCAGGGTATTACGGCAAGTGGACCGATAGAATTATTGCACTGATTACAGATACATTTATCGCTTTCCCGTTCTATCTGATCGTAATTATTGTGGCCTTCGCCAGCGGTGCCGGGGAGCGGGGGATTTATATCACCTTCATTCTCGTGGGCTGGATTGTATTCGCCCGTGTGGTCAGAGGTCTTAGCGCATCCTTCCGGGAACAGGAATGGGTGGCTTCTGCCCAGACCCTGGGACTGCCCGGCAGCCGCATTATTCTGCGCCATCTCCTGCCTAATGTATTGCCGCAAGCCGTTGTTGTGCTGATGACGGATATGGTCGGACTGCTTGTAGCCATTGTTACGCTGGGTTATCTGGGTATCGGTATCGCACCGCCTACACCGGACTGGGGGACAATGATCTCAGACGGACAACCCTTCATTACCACCGCCTGGTGGCTGTCAGCAGTTCCGGGATTCGCCGTGGTATATACGGGGATAGCGTTGTCTCTGTTAGGGGATGGCCTGGCCGATATTTGGAGGAAAAAATAATGTCAACTGAGCCTGTGCTTGAAGTAGAATCACTGACACTTGCAGCCAAGTCGAAAGAAATTCTCGTCAATAATATCAGCTTCTCGCTTGCACGCGGGGAGAGTCTCGGGCTGGTAGGGGAATCGGGCTCCGGCAAGTCGCTTACACTGCGGGCAATCCTTGGTCTCCTTCCTCGTGGTGTGGAGCAGACCGGAGGGGCCGTACGGAGTAAGGTAAGCAGTGCCATGGTATTCCAGGACCCGAGAGGGGCGCTGGACCCGCTCTGTCCGGTTGTGAAGCAGCTGGCAGAAGTCGTGTATTACAGACAACAGGTCAGCCGGAGAGCTGCACGGACGATTGCTTTGGAACTGCTTGAAAGACTGGGTCTTCCGGATTCTTTGAGAAAAAAGGACCGCTATCCCAGCCAGCTGTCAGGCGGCCAGTGTCAGCGTGTTGTTATCGCATTGGCTCTTGCCTGTAAGCCCGGCATTCTGCTCTGCGATGAGCCGACAACCGCCCTGGACGTCACCGTTCAGCGGCAGATCATCGACACGATCACCAGTCTGCAGAGTGAACTCGGTTTCGCAATGGTCTTCGTCACCCATAATCTGGCGATTGCCGCTAACCTCTGCTCCAGATTGTATGTCATGAAGCAGGGGCAGATTGTCGAGCATGGTGAGACGCTTAGTCTATTGCAGCATCCGGCTGATCCCTATACACAGATGCTGATCGATTCGGTGCTTTCGTTGCCGGAGCTTGAGCTTGAAGGGAGCGGACTATAATGGATTTAGCTTTGCAGGTGCGGGATTTAACGGTCCGTTACGGCGGATTTACCGCGCTCGACCATATTCAGCTGGATTTGGAGCAGCATACGACGCTGGGACTTGTCGGAGAGTCCGGTTCAGGAAAGTCTACGCTGGCGCGGGTCATTGCCGGGCTGATCGCTCCGGATGAGGGGCAGATTCTGCTGGATTCCCAGGAATTGCGCAAGAAGAGAAGCAGGGAGCAGCATAAAAAGATCCAGATGATCTTTCAGAATCCGGATGCCTCGCTGAATCCCAAGCATACTATCCGGCAGATTCTGTCTGAAGCCCTGCTGTTTCACCGGATTGTCCACCGTTCCCAAGTGGAGACAAGAAGCAAAGAGCTCCTTAGCCGGGTGCAGCTGGAAGCCAGGTCGCTGGACAAATATCCGCATGAATTCTCCGGCGGCCAGCGCCAGCGGATTGCCATTGCACGCGCTCTAAGTGTGGAGCCGAGTCTGCTGATCGCCGATGAGCCGACAAGTGCACTCGATGTATCCGTGCAGCGTAGCGTGTTGGAGCTGTTCCACACGCTCAAGGCTGAGCTTAATCTTACCGTGTTATTCATTTCTCACGATCTCGGGGTTATTCATGCGGTCAGCGATACCGTTGCCGTCATGCGGCAGGGGAAGCTGGTAGAGATCAATACCAAGGATCAATTCTTCATCCGTCCGGAGCATGAATATAGCCGCGAGCTGTTATCTGCGGTTCCGAAGATGCCACAATGAAATAATTACATCAGGAGGTCTATATGAACCGAGAACCACAAGGATTTGTCCCGCTGTCCCTGTCTGAGTTCAATACATTAACAGGACAGCTCTCTGATCTCTTATCCACCCAGTATCCTCCAGTGATCATTCCGGGGGAAGCCATATTGGGCATTGAAGCGGTAGCTGCAGGAATTGCTGCACCCGGCCGGACCATTCTAAATGTAGTGACTGGCCCTTACGGCAGTTTGTTTGGACAATGGCTGGAGCGCGGCGGAGCGACGGTGATCGAAGTGAAAGTTTCCTTCGATGAAGTCATTACTGTGGAGGAGGTGGCGTCTGCGGTTGAACGGTTCCATCCGGTTGCTATTTCTTTCGTACAGGCAGAAGTGGTTACAGGCGGCTCTAACCCTGCGAAGGAAATCTTCGGGCTTGCACGCCAGCATAATCTCATTACGGTAACAGATTCCGTATCAGCAGTAGGCGGAGAGGCTCTGTTAGTCGATGAGTGGTCCGTGGACTTTGCCGTGATGGGTGCGCAAAAAGCACTCGCCGGACCTAACGGCGTCAGCGCAGTCAGTATTTCACCACGCGGCTGGGCCTTCCTGGAGTCGAATGAAAGAGCGCCCCGCAATTCCATTCTATCCTTGCTCGATCTGAAGCCGGCACCGGACGGCACGCCGCCGCTTCGCGTCCCGCCGAATATTCCAACACTGGAGGCCAGAGCTCTGATCGCAGCCTTGACTACTGTTGCCGATGAGGGACTGGTTCAAGTGATTAAGCGCCATGAACTTGCAGCAGCTTCTGCCATAGCGGGGATCAAAGCTCTGGGACTTGAACCCTGGCAGAAGAACAGCCGGCAATATTCCACATTGACGACCACTGTTCGGGTGAACGGGGAGCAGAAGCTGCTGATCAAGCAGCCTATCGGCATCGTGGCTCCCGGAGACGGCGAATTATCCGGCCAGTTGCTGCGGATTAACCATTTCGGGGCAAATGCCAACCGGGAAGGTGTTGAAGGCGCAGTGCGGACGCTTGCCGGATTACTGAAGCAGGATGCAGAGCAGGCAGTACAAGCTGTCCGTCAGGTTTGGGGTGAAGCCCTATGATTCTCAAGCATCCGCAATTCCAGGCGTACAGCGGTATCCATATCGCAGGTATCGAAGGCAAACCGTTTGATATTGAAATTCAGAATGGCCGGTTCACTTCTGTTAAGGAAGCAGAACCACGCCATGTACAGGCGGAACAACCTCAGCAGAAGCTATGGATCAGTCCGGGTATCATTGATCTGCATACGCACCTGGCCTGGACCGATTTCGATCATGCCGACCAGCTGAACCGGGACAGCCGGGAGGTTGAAGTGATGCAGGCAGAAGCCTTCGCAGCCACCTTACGGACTGGTGTAACTACTGCGCGTGATGCCGGCGGTATTCTGCCAAGCACCATCCGTCATCTCGTGAAGTATTATCAGCAGCCGCTCCGGGTGCAGACCAGCAGTGAAATGCTGGGCGCAGCGGATGCCAAGGGAGTTAAGCATCTGGAGGGCCGACTGGCAGAGATCTACGCTACCGGAGCAGGCTGGATCAAAATCATGGCAACAGGCGGTCTAGGCGCGCCTACCGAGAAGGTAACGGAGCCGAACTTCTCTGAGGAAGAGTTCGCCTTCATCGTCCGTCATGCACACGCGAATCAGAAGAAGGTTCTGGTACATACCTGGGGCGGCGTGACGATTGACTGGTCCATCCAGGCCGGAGTGGAGTCCATTGAGCATGGGATGTTCCTGACCTGGGATCAGGCGGGCCGACTGGCCGAATCCGGCGTAGCCTTCGTGCCGACAACCTCGATCTACCGGATCGCAGCCGACCCCAAAGGTGTACTGACGCTGAATCCGGTCATCTGTGAACGGGCCGCCCGTGCAGCCGATGCTCATGCCACGGCCATTGGATATGCCAAGCGGGCGGGAATACGTCTTGGATTCGGTACGGATTATGCAACTCCTTCCCTGCATGGCTACAACTTGCAGGAATTCGATACGCTGTTCGATTACGGCCTGAACCGGGCAGAAGCATGGAAGTCCGCTACGCAAGACGCCGCAGAGATCCTTGGAAGCGGTCATGAGCTGGGGCGGATTGCCGAGGGCTATATTGCCGATGCGGTAATCTTTGCTGCCGATCCCTATCAGGCACAGAATGCAGATCAGCTGCGGAAGAGCATCATCTCGGTGGTTACCGGGGCGCAGGAATCGGATCTGATCCAGACAAATTGATCGTACTCTGCATGCTAAGGATTGTCCCGTTTAACCATTCTATGGTTATGGGTCAGTCCTTTTTCACTTTCATCGCTGAAAATAATCCTTGACCTGGAACGCATTACATAAATTATAGTTCAGAGGAACATTACACAAGGGGGCTGGGGATTCATGAGTCAGAACAGCAGAAAAATAGTCTTCATCGACATTGACGGAACACTTCTCACAGAGAATGGAATCATACCGGAATCGGCGCAGCAGGCGTGCAGACAGGCGAGGGAGAACGGGCATTTGCTCTACCTGTGTACCGGCCGCTCGAAGGCTGAGATCTATGACTCCATCTGGAATATTGGCTTCGACGGCTTGATTGGAGCAGCAGGCGGGTATGTAGAGAACGGCAATGAAATGCTTTATCACAAAAAAGTGACTCCGGAAGACGCCAAACATCTGGTCGATTATTTTCACGCCAATGAGGTTGATTTCATTCTGGAATCCAACACTGCCCTATACGGAAGCCGGAATTTACAGCCGCATCTGGAACGCAGAATTTATGGTGATCTGCTGAATGATCCTGCAGCGCAGGAGAGAAAACGGCTGTCCCCGCATCCTTATATCGCTACACTGACCTATGGGAACGAAGAATTATATTTGGATGATGTCAACAAAATCTGCTTTCTGGAGAGCAGTCTGCCCTTTCATCAGATCCAGGAGGCATTAGAAGGAAGGTTCACAGCACTCCAGAGTTCTATCCCCCTGTTTGGAGAGAACAGCGGGGAGCTGATGATTCCGGGTGTCCACAAGGCATCGGCCATTGCCGATGTACTGAAGCACCTGAACATTCCACGTGAAGACAGTATAGCGCTTGGCGATGGGCTTAATGATCTGGAGATGCTGGAATATGTCCAGGTAGGTGTTGCTATGGGCAATGCCAGAGAGAAGCTCAAAGAGATTGCCGATGACATCACGGACCACATTGAGGAAGACGGACTGTATAACTGCTTCCTGAAATACGGCCTGATCTCAGCTTAAATAGACACTGTATGCATACGGACCGGGTTGATATCCAATAAAGCACATGGTAAAATGCACTTAATTAAACGATTGGAGTTGAATAGTATAGTGTAGGATTCTCTTGCGGTATTAAACAATAAAACAGCTTTATAGAACGGAACTTAAGAATAGCCACGGGTTCATTCATAAGTTCATCTTATAAAGGCGTTATTTCGTGCGCGCGTTTTATTCTTTATATGCAAGAAGGGTCTGCATCTTTTCACTCAATCAATATATCCTTATTCAAGTCCGTCCGGGCTGAATTTGCTGTATTTATTTGAGCTGTAAGAAGATAACCTTCTTGCAGCTTTTATTATTTTGTACAGGAGGATATTGTATGTCATTAATCAATGTGAGCAATCTGACGTTTGCCTATGAGGGCACTTACGATAATATTTTTGAGCATGTGAATTTTCAGCTGGATACCGATTGGAAACTGGGCTTCACCGGGCGCAACGGCCGGGGCAAAACCACCTTCCTGAACCTGCTGCTCGGCAAATATGAATACAGCGGGACGATATCCGCACAAGTAAGCTTTGAATACTTCCCGTTTCCGGTTGCGGACCCCACAAGTCAGACCCTGGATGTAATCAGTGAAACTGACCCGGAATATATACACTGGAAATTAATGCGGGAGCTGAACCTGCTGAAGGTAGCGGAGGATGTGCTGTACCGGCCTTTCAATTCATTGTCGAACGGGGAACAGACTAAGGTGCTGCTGGCTGCTCTTTTTATCAAGGAAAACAGCTTCCTGCTCATCGATGAACCCACCAACCATCTGGACATGAAGGCTCGTAAGCTGGTCAGTGACTATCTCAGCACGAAGAGCGGTTATATACTGGTCTCCCATGACAGAGCCTTCTTAGACAACTGTGTAGACCATATCCTGTCCATCAACAAGACCAATATTGAGATCCAGAAGGGGAACTTCAGCAGCTGGTGGGAGAATAAGACGAGGCAGGATAACTTCGAGCTGGCGGAAGACGAGAAGCTGCGGCGGGACATTAAGCGGTTATCGGCTTCTTCCAAACGAACGGGCGGATGGGCCCATGAGGTCGAGAAGTCCAAGAACGGCACCCGTAACTCCGGCTCCAAATTAGATAAGGGCTATGTCGGCCACAAGGCTGCAAAAATGATGAAACGCTCGAAATCGATCCAGCAGAGGCAGGAATCTGCGATCACCGAGAAATCCAAGCTGCTGCGGAACATCGAAAGCTCGGACAGTCTGGAAATATCACAGCTTCCGTATCATAAGCAACAGCTGGTCCAGCTGGATGAAGTTTCGATCATTTACGGGGAGAAAAGTGTTTGTTCAGAAGTGAGTTTTACGATTGAGCAAGGGGACCGGATTGCACTCACCGGCAGCAACGGTTCCGGTAAATCGAGTATTCTCAAATTGATCTGCGGGGAGGAGATTCATCATACTGGTGTCATACGGAAGGACAGCCAGCTTGCCATCTCTTATGTATCCCAGGACACCTCGCATCTGCAGGGCAGTCTGAGTGAATATGCCAGAGAGCACGGAATTGATGAGAGCCTGTTCAAATCGATTCTGCGGAAACTTGATTTCTCGCGGACTCAATTCGAGAAGGAGCTGTCCACCTACAGCGGCGGCCAAAAAAAGAAAGTACTGATTGCCCGGAGCCTCAGTGAGAAGGTGCATCTGCATATCTGGGATGAGCCGCTTAACTTCATTGACGTGATCTCCCGGATGCAGATTGAAGAGCTGCTGATGGAACATACGCCGACAATCCTGTTTGTGGAGCACGACCGGGAATTCTGCGCGAATATTGCTACAAAGATCGAAGCTTTGGATTAAGATGACAAGCCTCTGCGAGCTGCAGGGGCTTTTTTTCTGCGTGTAAATGGAGTGTGAAGCATTCCGGAAGGTAGGACTGTAATATTTGGCGTAATATGCTAAGCTTATTCAGGAAGAATAGCAGGCAGCCTGCACCATACAACAGAAGCTCAGAGATTACCATGATTAGGAGTGAGGATTTTGCAGACAAAGATCAGCCTCGAAGGCGAATGGAAGTTGCAGTTAGATGATAGTAAGCAGGGACTCGTATTACCTTACACAGATGTAATCACGCTGCCGGGAACAACCTCCCATGCACGCAAAGGACCGAAGAATGAGGAGTTTCTCGTAAGCGCTCTAACGGATGAATATCTGTTCGAAGGGTCCGTCTGGTACTCCAGGGAGATTAACATTCCAGAGGAGCTGGCCGGCAAGAGCAGTTATCTATATTTGGAACGTACACGGCTTACAACGCTGTGGCTGGACGGGCAGGAGATTGGCAGCCGTGACAGTCTGAACACTGCCCATGTATATGAGCTGCCGCAGCTGCAGCCGGGTACGCATACGATCACGGTCCGGGTAGACAACACGGGTTACCCGACCAAAGGCGGACATCTGACTTCGCCGGATACCCAGACGAACTGGAATGGAATTACCGGCCGTATGGAGCTGCAATTCTACGGAGAGTCACAGCTTAGCGGCATCCGCTTGGATTCAGAACTGGCTGCACGTTCCGTCCGCATCGCAGCAACTCTGGAGAGTAAGAGCGAAACTACACTTGTAGTATCTGCCAAGAGCTTCAATAGTGAGGATTCACACACGGTAGAAGAGCAGGAGTACATAGTATCACCAGGTAAGTTCTCAGTAGACTATGCACTCGGTCAAAAGGCGCTGCTCTGGAGTGAATCCGCTCCCAATCTGTATAACATCCTCCTTGTTCTGAAAGACAGCGAAGGCAATGTCATTGACAGGCAGGAGGTTATCTTCGGACTGAAGGAATTCCGGGCAGAAGGCGACAAGTTCACGATTAACGGGGAGCAGACTTTTCTCCGCGGCAAACATGACGGTCTGATCTTCCCTCTGACCGGCTATGCTCCTACAGATGTTGAAGAATGGGTCAGAATTCTTGGCATCGCCAAGTCTTACGGGATCAATCATTACCGCTTCCATACCTGCTGTCCGCCGGAGGCTGCTTTTACCGCTTCAGATATGCTTGGGATCTACATGCAGCCGGAGCTTCCGTTCTGGGGTACGATTACGGTAGAAACGGACGAAGGGCATAATCAGGCAGAGCAGGATTACCTGATCAGCGAAGGCTATGCCATTCTAAGGGAGTTTGGCAATCATCCATCCTTTGTGATGATGTCTCTCGGCAACGAGCTGTGGGGCAGCAAAGAGAAGATTGATTCCTTCCTGAAGGACTACAAAGCGTTCGATGACCGGCCTTTATACACCCAAGGCTCCAATAACCATCAATGGGTACCGGAGGTTCTGGAGCATGACGACTTCTTCAGCGGGGTGCGTTTTACCCGGGACCGCCTGTTCAGAGGCTCCTATGCGATGTGTGATGCTCCGTTGGGACATGTCCAGACCGCTGTGCCCGGCACGATGAAGGATTATGACGACCAGATCGTTCCTCCGGACTTCCTGAATGGAGGAGGACAGGCTGCTGCTGCCGGAGGCGAGATCCAGATCCAGTATGGCACCGAAGCCAAAACGGTGCAGGCTGGCGGAGAATCCGGCGAATGGATTCCGCAGGTTCCGGTTGTCTCGCATGAGATCGGACAATACGCTACGTTCCCTAATTTCGAAGAAATCACGAAATACACAGGTTCGCTCAAAGCTGAGAACTTTGTAATTTTCCGTGAACGGCTGGAGAGCAAGGGACTGGGTCATCTGGCATCGAAATACTTTGAAGCCTCCGGCCAGCTTGCGGTAGCCTGTTATAAGGAAGAGCTTGAGGCTGCCTTCCGCTCGCGGCGGTTGGCCGGCTTCCAACTGCTGGACCTGCAGGATTTCAGCGGTCAGGGAACTGCGCTGGTTGGCGTGCTTGATGCCTTCATGGATTCCAAGGGACTGATCAGTGCCGAGGAATGGCGTACGTTCTGCAATGATGCGGTGCTGATGGCACGATTCCCTAAGTATAATTATACCTCGGGTGAATTGTTCGCTGCCCATGTGGAGCTTAGCTGCTTCCGCAGCGGTATGCCGGATTCCGCTCAGCTGCTATGGCAGCTTGCAGCAGACGGTAATGTAATTGCCGAAGGATCAAACCTAGCGGCCATTCCGGCCGGAAGCCATTATATCGACATCTGCGATCTGGCGGTTACTCTTCCTGTCGTAGACCGGATGAGTAAGATCGCATTATCTCTTTCCATCCAGGGGACGGATATCCGCAAGAGCTACGACCTGTGGGTATACCCTGAGCAGAGCAACAACCCGCTTGAGGACATTCATGTATTCACGGAGCTGTCCGAAGAGGCGCTTGCACTGCTTGAGAAGGGCGGAAATGTGCTGCTGATGCCAGAGCCGGAATCCCTGAAGAATGCAATTGAAGGGTATTACTGCACCGATTTCTGGTGTTATCCGATGTTCCGCTCCATCTCGGAGAGTATGAACCGTCCTGTGCCTATCGGTACAATGGGTCTGCTGATTGATAACAGCCACCCGGTACTTCGTGAGTTCCCGGGTGAGGAGCATTCGACCTATCCATGGTGGAACATTGTGGAGAATTCGAAATCGCTGATCATGGATGATGTTGACCGCAGCTGGAATCCCGTTGTGCAGACCATTGATAATTTCGAACGTAATCATAAGCTTAGCTTCCTTACGGAATGCCGTGTAGGCAACGGTAATCTGCTGGTATGTGCACTGGATGCAGGCAAGGTGAGCGAGACCCCTGAAGGCAGACAGTTCTTGACCAGCGTGGCTAATTATATGAAATCTGCTGAATTCAAACCGCAATATGAGGCAACTGTTGCCGAGCTTCAGGCGCTGATTCAATAGCAGTAACGAACTAATAACACAAAGGAGCGATTCTCCATTCCTGGAGAGTCGCTCCTTTGTGTCTTTTTCAAGAATGTAAGACTTCATCTACTCAGACTTCAGTCGTACCTGCCGTGGTCAGCTTCATTTCGGGTTTAGATTCAGTCTGCTCCCGGGAAGTCTGCTTTACTTGCTTAATGAACAGGGAGAGCAGTAATCCCGCGATGCTGATGCCGATGATGACGAGATAGGCATCATTGATGCCCTGGATGGAAGCCTCCATTAACATATGCTCCCGGGTCATATTACCTGCGCCGCTCCCGGCAGCCATGCTCTTCATAGCAGAGGTTGTGCTGTTAGTCATTACCGTTACCAGCAGGGAAGTCCCTACGGCTCCGGCAACCTGCTTAACCGTATTGGAGATCGCCGTGCCGTGGGCATTAAGCTTGGCGGGTAACTGATTCAGACCTGCAGTCTGGATCGGCATTAGGATCATGGCCAGTCCGATCCGCCGTCCGGTAGACATGATGGCCATATACAAATAACCCGTTGAATCGGTTAGATTAGTGAAGCTGAAGGTAGTGGCGATCATGATCAGCAGACCGATGACGGCCAGCCATTTGGCCCCGAAGCGGTCGAACAGCTTGCCGGTGACCGGCATCAGGAAGCCCATAATTAACGATCCGGGAAGCAGCATTAATCCGGATTCCATGGCCGTGAAGCCGCGGGCATTCTGCAGGTAGAGTGGAAGTAATATCATATCCGCATACATCACAATGGTAACAGCAACATTTATAACAGTCGTTAAGGAGAACATCGGGTACTTGAACGCACGCAGATCGAGCAGCGGATTGGCGGAAGCTAATTGCTTCCAGGTGAACAGGGCCAGGGAGGCGATACCTGCGCCAAGGGAGAGGAGTACTTCCATACTGGACCATCCGGCGGTACCCGCCCGGCTGAATCCATACAGCAAAGCACCGAATCCGACGGTCGACAAGACAACACTGAGAATATCAATCTTCGGATAGGAGCGATTGGACACGTTTTTCAAGTAAATGAAACCGCCGATGATGATAAGTACTGTGAATGGAAGGATACCGTAGAACATAGCTTTCCAGCTGTATTGTTCCAGGATATAACCGGCCAGTGTAGGTCCAAGTGCAGGGGCGAAGATCACAGCTAATCCAACCATGCCCATCGCCGCACCTCTTTTCTCAGGCGGGTATAGCGTTAGAATCACGTTCATAAGCAGCGGCATTATAATTCCGGCACCCACGGCTTGAATCAGCCGTCCAGCCAGCAGTATGGGGAAATTCCCCGCCAGCGCTGATAAGACTGTGCCTGCCAGGAAAATAAGCATGGAGCTCTGGAACAGCTCGCGTGTAGTGAACCGCTGCATTAAGTAGGCTGTGATTGGAATCAGCACCCCGTTAACCAGCATATATCCCGTTGTCAGCCACTGGGCGACCGATGCTGCGATTCCGAAATCAACCATTAACTCCGGCACTGCAACACTCATGATCGTCTGGTTCAGTGTGGCAAGAAAAGCACCTAAAATCATTATGAACACAATAGGTCCCCGTCTTATTGAACTGATGCTTCCCGCTTTCTCTTTACTCACTCTACTCCACCCTCTCTAATGTATAATTCACCGGCCGGTCCATGGCGCCCCGGGCAACAACATGAGTGTGCCAATGAAATGTTGAGAAGTTGTTATACAGATGTTAAAGAGATGTTAAATCAGCAACACGCGCAGACTGTAGCGGAGTTTAACATTTATTTAACAACACTGCGTGATAATGAGGATCATAAAGCGATGAGCAAGTGCTCATCATTGTAATGATCTTAGAAGGAGTGGGGAGAATGGAAGAACGGATGGATATCGGATTCGTGGCTTTTGAGTATATCACTGTGCATGCGGATCCGGAGTTTGCCCAACTGTATGAGGATTGTTACAAGAATCTGGGCTGGATGAAGGCAGAAGAGAATACGCAACGTCAGGTCCCCGGAGCAGCTTACATCAAACCCGGATCTATAGCACTGAAATTTAAGCGGGACCGGAAAATCAGAAAAGTGGACGGTATAGAGAGGCTGCAGCAGGAATGTGATCATGCACTCGCTTCTATTAAACGGCTGGAGAAATCCAAAACCTCCCGCGCTATCATGAATGCGTTGATTACCGGACTTATTGGCACCTGTTTTGTCGGCGGAGCTGTGTTCAGTTATCTGGACAGCAGAATTCTGCTGTGTATCTTTCTGGGACTCATCGGCTTTGCCGGCTGGGGGGCAGCCTATCCGCTATACAACAATGTATACAACAAGGTGACCGCGCAGGCAGGCCCGCTGATTGAGGAGCAATATGAGAGACTATATCAAGCCTGCGAGCAGGCGAGCCGCCTGCTGACTTAAAGCAAGTACAATTAAAGCGGGACACATAAGCTGCTTGGGGGAGCGGGAAATGAATGATAGCTTTTTGAAGACCAATACTATTAAAGTGAATAAGATTATTGCCTGTATTCTGTGGATCACGTTTGCCGCCTTCTGCTTCTTCCTGGGTACCAGTGAAGTTAGAAGTGAGGTCGTGGTGTCGCTGCTTCTGGAGCTGGCCGCCGTCACATGGTTCATTAGCCGGAAGAAACTTGTGCTTCAGACCACTGTTATACTGACAATAGCGATTCTGACCTGTACCATCCCTTACATTGAATCACCGGGTGCAGGAATGCTGATCATGGTTGTGCTCTGTGTGATTGCCCTCTATGTGAATAGAGTGTTGCTGTACGGTTTTGGCGGCTTGTACAACATTTCGTATATTGTAATTTATTATTCGGAGCATCATGTGTTTGATACTACTTTCCTGATGACTATAGGTTTCATAGAACTGACTATTGTGGCATTGTACTTTGTCTGTAAAAGAAGTGCTGATCTGATTGAGTTATCCGCCCGCAAGGAAGCCGAAGCCAAAGAACTGTTAAATGCCGTGGATACTATGGTGAAAGTTGTTCATGAGAATACGACAGCACTTAATACGGATATTGCCCACTGCAGCCGGGATGCGGGAGTGTTACAGAAGATCAGCAGTGTTCTTACAACAAATATCCATGAAGTAGCGGAAGGTATTGTAGATCAATCAGAGAGTCTCACCCATATCAGTACCATGATGAATGAAGCGGGCGGGCAAATGTCGGGTATCCATAGATTGTCGCAAGGTCTGGCAGATACCTCCGGAGAAGCCGGAGCGGGGTTTGCGGTAGTGGCGAATGAAGTCCAGAAGCTGGCCCGGCAATGTATGGATACAGTTCAGCAAATCAATGCTATTATTCATAATATCAAGCGGAAAACACAGCTTGTCGTCGACAAGGCAACTCACGGCAGTCTTGCCGTTATAGAGGGAGAAGCTATCAGCAGTCAAGTGCTGGAGAGCATTGACAGTATACAGAGCACCTTCCGGCAAATTGACGAATACATAATAACCGAACGGAATCTGACCGATCAGGTAAGTTCAATCTTCAATCAGGTGCGTGAGCAAGTGGAGAATATCTCCGGTATCGCCCAGAAGCATGCAGCGGCAACAGAAGAGATGCTGGCTACTACTGAGGAGCAGGAGCATAGCATAGGACTGATCTCAGAATTCATTGGCAGCATTAACAATTCAAGTGTCCGGCTGCAGGCACTGATTGAACACCGTAACGAGTGAATTTGCACTTATAAAAGGAGGGGATCTGCATGATCCGTATTCTAGTGGTTGAAGATGATCTGAAGCTCAATCAAATCGTGTGCTCCTTTTTGGAAGAGAACGGTTATGAACCCGTCAGCTGCAGCACGGCCATGGAGGCTTTTGACAAGCTGGTTGACCATATGATAGATCTGATCATTTCGGATATCATGATGCCGCAGATGGACGGCTTTGAATTTGCATCGTTAATCCGCGACCAGGACAAGACCATTCCAATATTATTCATGACCGCCCGGGATGATATTTCTGCCAAGCAAAAGGGCTTCCGTATCGGCATCGATGATTATATGGTTAAGCCGATCGATATGGATGAGCTGGTGCTGAGGGTCGGAGCGTTGCTGCGCCGGGCGAGTATTGCCAGCGACAAAAGGCTGGCTATCGGGAGTCTGCTGATGAATGCGGATGAACGGACGGCATACGTGGATGAAGAGGAGGTTGCTTTGACGGTCAAGGAATTCAATATCCTGTTTAAACTGCTGTCTTATCCCAAAAAAACCTTCACGCGCAATCAGCTGATGGATGAATTCTGGGGACTGGACAGCGAGAGCAGCCCGCGCACAGTGGATGTATATATCACCAAACTACGGGATAAATTCTCCCATTGTCCGGACTTTGAGATTGTCACGGTGCATGGACTCGGCTATAAGGCGAAGCCGTTATGAGCGGGGGCGGGAACAAGAACAAACGGATCAACACCAGCTTCGTCCTCTGGAAGGACTGGATACTGCTGTCTATCGCCCTGATGATCGTTAACGGCTGTTTTGTGATGATCTACTTCTCGCTTAGAAAAGACGGGATTACTTCCGCACTCCTCATAGCGCCTTCCATGATCGGCTATTTCCTGTTCATCAGCCTGGTCCTCAGTGTAGTCACCGGCATTCTCCGCCACTATTCCTTCAGCCGGCCTATGCGGCGTCTTAGCGATGCTGCCAGGAAGATCGCCCAGGGTGATTTCTCGGTCAGGCTGGCTCCACTGCGCAAGGATGGCAAGAAGGACTATGTAGAAGTCATGTTCGAAGACTTTAACACCATGGCGGAGGAGCTCTCCAGCATTGAGACACTCAAGGATGATTTCATCGCCAATGTATCCCACGAGCTCAAGACGCCGCTGGCCGTTATTCAGAGCTATGCGCGGGCTATACAGCAAGACAAGCTGTCAGATGAGCAGCGGAATAAATATGCAGATACAATCATGAACGCCTCACAGAATCTGTCTGAGCTTATCACGAATATTCTGAAGCTTAACAAGCTGGAGAATCAGGAGATCCTTCCCTTATCGGCGCCCTATGATCTCAGTGAACAGTTGCGGCGCTGTGCTCTGGCCTATGAGAATCTGTGGGAGAGCAAGGACATCACCTTTCAAGCTGATCTGGAGGCGATTGTCGTAAGCTATGACGAGAGTATTCTTGAGGTAATCTGGAACAACCTGTTGTCCAATGCCATCAAATTCACCGCTCCAGGCGGGAAGATCTCGCTTAAGCTGACAACCATAGCCGGTTACGCAGTGGTACGGGTGACGGACAGCGGCTGCGGCATGGACGAGGAGACGCTCAAGCATATTTTTGATAAATTCTATCAGGGCGATACCTCACATTCGCAGCAAGGCAACGGCCTTGGGCTGGCACTGGTGATGAAGGCGCTGCAAATGCTCGGCGGCAAGATTAGTGTAGACAGCAAACCGGGAACCGGAACCACCTTCAGCGTCCGTTTGAACGTCAGATAGGGCAGAGCTCTGCGCAGGGTTCTAAATAAATGTCTGGCACAGCTGATCCAGTATGCTTTCCTGGGAGTTGCCGCGTACATTACGCTGGAACAGATACGAATCACTGCTCAGGGCAATCTTCAGCAATCCCTTATTCCACTATCCCCGTACAGGCTCCAGTGAAGTCTGCTGAATATAGTCCAGAAACCGTCTGGAGGCAGGAGACAGGTAACGGTCATGACGCCATTTCAAGCCGACCTCCCATTCCCAGCCCTCTTCCTCAATCGGAATCCAGACCAGGCCGTCCAGCATCAAGCCCAGCGTCTGCGGCAGTACAGAGACTCCAAGCCCGGCTTTGATGAAGCCGGCTACCGTAATCAGGTCCTCTGCTTCATAGGTCGAGGCCAGCTCGAAATGGGTGTTTTTGAATAGCGAGCTAATCGTAGCTTTGAGTCCGCAGTTCGTTTTCAAGCCGACAAAGGGTTCACCGGACAGCTCAAACAAACTCAGACTGGAGCGTGAAGCAAACCGGTGCTGAGTGGAGACCACAATAAAGATCGGCATTCGCCGGATAATCATCCATTCGTCATCGTTCATTGTGGTTTCTCTGGAAGTGATCAGCATATCCGAAGTGCCAGTCTCCAGAGCTTCATCGATATCCCCATGATTTCCCTGATACAAATCAAACCGGACCTTGGGGTTGTCCGCCTGATAATCCCTGATCAGTGAAGGCACCAGATCAACACCGAGAATATTCAGATATGAAATGTGTACCACGCCTGTCTCCGCATTCGAACATTCATCAATTTCACGAATACCGTTACCGATGTTCTTCATGGCTTCTTCCACCCATTTGCTGAACGTTACCCCATACCGGTTCAACTGAACGCCCCGACCATTCCGCTCAAATAAAGGAACGCCCAGCTCATTCTCCAGTTTGGAGATGGCATGACTCAGCGCGGGCTGGGTAATTCTAAGCGCCTTGGATGCTGAAGTCATATGCTCAAGCCGGGCCACAGTCAGGAAATACTCCAATTGCGTAAGCTCCATTTCAGGACCCCTCTTATATTAATATTAGTAATGGATATAATGAAAATAATAAATTAGACGCATGAGTAAATCAAGCTTAAGATTAAAGAATCAAATGATGAAAAGGGGAACCAAACCATGACAATTACTTATGCAAATCCAATGACTGAATATGAAGGCAAAAAAATACTCGTAACAGGCGGAACTAAAGGTATGGGGGAGGCCATCGTAAACCGGTTTAAGGCTGCCGGTGCTACAGTGATGACTACTGCCCGCACACTCCCGTCCGGATTGGCAGATGCTGACTTGTTCGTACAAGCAGATCTGTCTGCCAAAGAAGGCGTGGAGAAAGTGATTGCGGCGGTTAAGGAACGTTTCGGCAGCATCGATATCGTAGTGAATAACATCGGCGGCAATTCTACGCCTCCCGGCGGGTTCCTGGCGGCAAACGATGAGCACTGGATGGATGCGCTGAACTTGAACCTGCTTGCAGCCGTCCGGCTTGACCGGGGCCTGATCCCCTTGATGCTGGAACAGGGTAAGGGCGTAATTATCCACATTTCTTCTATTCAAAGAGTACTGCCGCTGATCGAGTCCACCATTCCCTATGCTGCTGCCAAGGCTGCGTTAAGCAATTACAGTAAAAGCCTCTCCAAAGAATTCTCCCCGCAAGGCATCCGTGTAAACCGTGTAGCTCCGGGATTCATTCAAACGACAGCTGCAGATGCCATGATGGAGAATATCGCCAAGGTTACGGGCAGTACGGAAAGCGCGCTGCAGTCTGTAATGGATGCGCTGGGCGGGATTCCGCTGGGCCGTCCCGGCTTCCCTGAGGAAGTAGGCGAGCTGGTGGCATTCCTGTCCTCCGACCGTGCGGCTTCCATTACGGGGGCCGAGTATGTTATAGACGGAGGAACCGTGCCTACGGTATAAGCTGCAGCCGTACTTTCACTTTCACTGGCAAACCAGGATCGATTCTACGCTAAAAGATAAAGAACAGACTGGCAAGCCACTTAATGGCTGCTCCAGGCTGTTCTTTTTGTCTGTTTCAGGATATCATTCTTAAGATTAGCAGCTTTAATCTTTAGCTTTTCTTTAGATTTTGTTTAGACTGGATTAAGAATGGCAGGCTATAGTTACAGTTAGCGCAGCTTGCATAACTAGATAGAGGGGGATTTCACCATGTATACCATTCTCATAGCTGATGATGAATCGGAGATTGTAGAGCTTCTGCACCTGTATCTGGAGAAGGAATACAATATTCTGCAAGCACAGAACGGAATTGAGGCGTTGAAGCAGATGCAGAATAACAAGATAGATCTGGCCATTCTGGATATTATGATGCCGGGGATGGACGGGCTGCAGCTGTTGAAGCGGATTCGTGAGCATGAGCATTTCCCGGTGCTGTTCCTGTCAGCCAAGAGCCAGCATCATGATAAAATCTTAGGGCTTGAGCTGGGAGCAGACGATTATATCTCCAAGCCCTTCAATCCGCTGGAGATCGTTGCCCGTGTCGGTGCTCTGCTGCGGCGGGTGCATCAGTTCGATGCCAAGGCTGTGGAAGAAGAGCAGACGAAGGAACAGATTGTGCTCGGACGGTTAACGCTTGACCGGAGCAGCTGTCAGGTTGAGGTGGCCGGCGAACCGGTAGCTCTGACTTCTACGGAGTACAAAATCCTCGAACTGCTGATGGAGCAGCCGGGCCGGGTATTTACGCGCAAGAAGATTTATGAGGCCGTCTGGGAAGATTTCTATGTCTATGAGGACAACAGCATTATGGTGCATATCAGCAATATCCGCGATAAGATCGAGCGCGATTCCAAGAAACCGGAATACCTGAAGACGATCAGGGGATTGGGGTACAAAATTGAAGCACCCATGGAAAAGTAGAGATAACCGCCCGCTGCAAACGTCGCTGACCATCGACTTTCTGCTGTTCAACTGTATGCTGGTGATGCTTGTACTGGTGGTCTATCTGTTCATCCAGAAGGATATCACTCACGTCATCATGGAGAAGCTGATCCCCGATCCGGATCTGTCGGTCGAAGCCGGAGATTACCGTAACGAGCTGGGCCAGGGACCGGAGAGCGACCGGCTGCTGCAAAGCGGAGGGTGGCTGGAGCTGCTCGATTCGGGCAAACAGGTCATCCGCGTTATTGGGGATAAGCAGGACCAGACGATGGGATACGATGAGGGCAGTCTGTTCCAGGGACTGGAGAACCGCAGCGATCAGCCCTATTACTACTCCATTTCTCAAGTAGATAGTGACAGCGGGGTGGCCTGGCTGCTGCTTAAGATCCCGCGTGATGTGGTCAGCGTTTCAATTAACAATGAAATGCTGCTTGCTTATCTGAACCATTCGGTGTTCTTTTATGTGTTTGTGGTCAGCGGGCTGATCCTGATGCTGATTTTTGTATATAGCTACTGGGTCTCCAGACGGATCAAGAAGCCGCTGCGGGTTCTAAATCTGGGGAT
This sequence comes from Paenibacillus sp. IHB B 3415, assembly GCF_000802655.2. Lineage (NCBI taxonomy): Bacteria > Bacillati > Bacillota > Bacilli > Caryophanales > Paenibacillaceae > Paenibacillus > Paenibacillus sp. IHB B 3415. The sequence goes on from NZ_JUEI01000001.1 coordinate 131,021, forward strand.
GAACCGTATGATGGAAGGGCACTACAATACACGGATTGCCCTCTATGCGGAGACGGAGTTTCTGCGGATTGGCAATAGCTTCAACTATATGGCGGATGTTATTGAGCGGACTACGGAGGAGAAGCGGCAGGCCGAGAAGAGCAAGCAGCGGCTGATGGTCGATCTGTCACATGATCTGAAGACACCGATTACCAGTATTCAGGGTTATGCACAGGCGCTTGTCGAAGGACGGGTTACGGACCCCCAACGGCAGACCAAATACCTGAATTACATTTATACCAAATCCGTACAGGTGACGAAGCTGATTCAGCATATGCTGGACCTGCTCAAGCTGGATTCACCGGATTTCATTCTTCGTGTAGAGCGGCTGGAGCTGGGGGATCAGCTGCGGGAGATCATCGCCGACACCTACGGTGAAATTGAGCAAAAAGAGTTCGTGCTGCAGCTGCAGGTGCCTGAAGAGCAGGTGTATGCCCATTATGATCCGGAGCTGTTCGCAAGCGTGATCAACAATCTGATCTCCAATGCGCTGGCCTATAATCCTGAAGGGACACGCATCCGTGTGACGGTCATTCCGGAGGACACGACTGTACGGATTGAGATTGCCGATAATGGAGTGGGCATTCCCAAGGAGCTCTGGTCCACGATCTTCGATCCGTTTGTGCGGGGGGATGAAGCCCGGACGACAGCAAGCGGTGGGACAGGTCTCGGATTATCCATTGCCAAGAAGAACGTAGAGAAGATGGGCGGTTCCCTGATGCTGGAGAGCCGGGAAGGGGAGCCGACGGTGTTCATGATCCGGATTCCCAGATAAATAACTTTCAGGAGGAATAATAATGAAGCAGGATACGTTCAAGGGGCTTGTGGAGATTTCTGACCGGGTAATTTCAAGTATAATCCGCTATGCAGTTACCGAAACACCAGGCATTGCCGGAATGTCCGGCAACCCGGTCAGCGGAAATCTGGCCCGGCGCCTAAGCGGTAAGATTGGCACCAATGGATTATCAGTGGATGTTACGGATGAAGCCGTGGCGATTCAGCTGGATATCATTATTAACTACGGATACAAGATTCCTGAGGTATGCCAGATTCTTAAGGATAACGTCCATCAGGCCGTTGAGCATATGCTGGGTCTGTCTCCGCCTATCGTGAATATTAAGGTCGATAAGCTCGCTTTTCCCAACTTATAGATCTGTCTTCACGTCATCGGTATAGAAATCCTTCACGACTTGCCGGGCAGCAAGCTTGTTCTTCGAGTAGTTGATTCTATAGATGCAGGAATAGATGACATTTAGGACATATTCAAAGGCAATCTGCGAGGAAAAGGTACCGATCTTGGCATGCTTCACTTCATCCTCAGGCACTTGGATACACAGTGTGCTGAGCTTGGCCAATTCCGTACCGTGAGCTGCGGTGATGGTGATAAAGGGGATGCTGTTGCGCGTGAAGTACTTTGCCGCCTGCAAATTATTCGCCGATAACCCGTGATAGGTTAAGAAAATGGCACAGTCCTGCTGCGTAAGATTAACCGTATGATATTCCCACTCCGACAGCTCCGTCGCAATCACGGCGTATTTATTAATTTTGATTAATTTATTCTGGAAGCTCTTCGCCCGGATCTCGGAATCGCCCAGCGCATAGATGAATATCTTGCCGGCCCGGTCCAGGATTTCAGCAGCCTTGGCAAGCTGGGCATCCTCCAGAAAAGCAAAATTCTTCTCTATGGTTGCCTTCATTACTTCCGCAATTTCTTTGGCTACCTGAATGGGAGTTTCACCATGCTCAAACGGATAATTGACATCCACATTAGAAATGCTATGGACATCCATCTGGAACTCCCGGGCCAGCTTTAGAATGAATTCCTTATAGCCCGCAAGTCCGAGTTTATGGGTTAGGCGGTTAATCGCCGAATGCGAGGTATAGGTAGCTTTGGCAAGCTCCTGCATGGACATCGGCAGTATACTTTCCTTATGGGTCAGGATATAGGCAGCAATGCTTCGTTCGTTGGTGGTAAATTGGTTCATTTCCTTTAATTGCAGCAGCAGCTTCATGACTACGATTCACCTCGAGAATTGAATTTCTAAGCTATATAATAGACCCGGCTCTGAACATAATGTTCAAGGATGTACACCGGTAATTACATATGAACGGATAATTGTACCGTTATGCCTGCTAAGTCTTCACGGCGGGTCTTTTTTTTCTATAATTAATGAAAGAGAAGAGAAGAGGAGGAATTATGATGTTAACACTCGGCTATATCGGCAACGGCAAAAGCACCAACCGCTACCACCTTCCATTTTCCATGAACCGCGATCACTTGAAGGTCAAGACGATCTATGCCCGCACGCTTACGAAAGCGGAATGGCCCAGAGTGCCCGGGATTGAATACACGGACGATCTTGAATCCATGATGAATGACCCGGAGATTCAGCTGATTGTAGTATGCACCAACACCGATTCCCACTATCATTATGCCAAAATGGCGCTGGATCACGGCAAGCATGTTCTGGTGGAGAAGCCTTTTATGCTGACGGAAGAAGAAGCGGTCTCTATCTTTCAGTATGCCAAAGAGCGGAATCTTGTCATTCAGTGCTACCAGAACAGACGTTATGACTCAGATTTCCTCACCGCACAGCAGGTTATAGAATCCGGTAAGCTTGGAGATCTGCTGGAAGTGGAAATGCACTTTGATTACTATCGTCCCGAGGTTCCGGCGTCAACTCCGTTCTCTAAATACTACAGTTACTTGTATGGACATGGATGTCATACCATTGATCAGGTGCTGTCATACTTCGGCAAACCGGATACCATTCATTACGACGTCCGCCAATTGCTGGGACCGCAGCAGATGAACGATTACTTTGATCTGGATTTCTTCTACCCTTCGCTAAAAGTATCGGTTAAATCCAGCTATTTCCGGCTCAAAGAGCGTCCAAGCTTCGTACTCTACGGTAAAAAAGGTGTGTTCGTCAAGCATACGAAGGACCGTCAGGAGGAGCATTTGAAGTTATTTTACCTGCCTGAGGGACACAGTGACTTCGGTATTGACCTGCCGGAGCATTATGGTATTCTAACGTATCTCGATGATGAGGGCAAGTACCATGAAGAGAAGGTCGCATCCGCCAAAGGCGATTATGCCCGGGTGTATGACGGGATCTATGATGCCATCGTCCTCGGCAAAGATAAGGTGATTAAGGATGAAGAGACCATAGGCGTTATGCAGATTCTGGAGCAGGGAATGAAGGGGTGCCGCTAAATGAACTTGGGAATAGCCGGAGCCGGAATGATTGTCAAGGATCTGCTCAGCTTCATCGGAGAGATTCCCGGAATATCACTGACAGCCATGTTCGCCAGACCCGGCAGGGAAGACGCTCTGCAGGAGCTGCAGAACCAGTACGGGATAGCCAGGCTCTATACAGATTACAGCGCCATGCTTCAGGATACAGACGTGGATACCATCTATGTAGCACTGCCGAATCATCTGCATTATGCCTTCACGAAGGAGGCGCTGCTTAGCGGCAAGCATGTCATCTGCGAGAAGCCGTTTACCTCTAATCTGGCGGAGTTTCTGGAGCTGAAAGAGATCGCTGAACGAAGGGAGCTTATCCTGGTTGAAGCCATTTCGAATCAATATTTGAACAATGTCGTGGCGGTGAAGGAGCAGCTGGCTGGTCTCGGTTCCATTAAAATGGTGACGTGCAATTATTCGCAGTATTCTTCCCGTTATGATGCTTTCAAACGCGGTGAGATTCTGCCTGCATTCAATCCGGAGATGTCCGGCGGCGCCTTGATGGACATTAATATCTACAACATCCATCTGGTTGTCGGCTTCTTCGGAAGTCCACAGTATGTGGAATACCGGGCGAACATGGAACGTGGAATCGATACGTCTGGGATGCTGCTGCTGGACTACGGTGATTTCAAATGCGTCTGCATTGGTGCCAAAGACAGCACAGCTCCTGGTGCAGTGAACATTCAGGGGACAGAAGGGTACATACAGATCAATGGTTCTGCGAATGGATGCGACTCCTACGATTACGTCCTTAACCGGGAGAAGCCCGTCCGCGTGGATCACAAGGATCACCCCCACCGGATGTATGATGAATTCCTTCACTTCGAACGATTCATCCGAGAGCAAGACAGGAAGACGGCCGCGGAAATGCTCGCACACAGTGAGCGGGTGATGCGGGTTATTGAACAGGCGAAGGCCAGCGCCGGACTTGTATTTGGTTCAGATCGCGGATAATAAAGAGCAGGGCTTCTTCCGGTTTGGGAGAAGCTCTGCTCTTTTGTTTATCTTTTCAGAGGAATGTCACCGGAAATCTCATCTGCAGAGAACGGTTCAAGGCAGAGTGTAATGGAGAAGTAGATTTCAACTAACGAAGCAGATAAAACAGCAGGTACCTCGGAATACGTTCCACAGGTGCCTGCTGTTTTATGGCTGTAGACAACAATGTTGTATGTTTTACAACTTTGAAACATGGGTAACCGGGTGTTTGGGAAGATTGTTGTATAAAATACAAGAATAATCCTGCTAAGCCGCTTAAATAGGTTGAAATCCTGCATTTTATACAACAATTTTGGATTTGGGCCGATATTACGAGGGAAATGTTGTATTTTGTGCAGGATTTTATGAAAGTCACCAGATCTCTGCTACAGAAAGTCGATGATTCAAGGAATTTTGCAGGAAATAATTAACTTATTGTCGAATTTACTGGTTTGGGCTAATCCGGCGTACAGCCAGGGGCAGCTTACATACATTGGGGGAAGGAACTAGAACAACTATGAAAAAGATTGTATTACTGCTCACTACACTGTTGCTCATGATCGGACTGGGGTATCCGGGAGGCACCGGACAGGCAGCGGCAGCCGCAGCACCGAAGTACACGGAGATTTCCACATTTGTGGACGGGACACTTATGATCTCGGCATCCAAGTCTGTACTCGTCAATGGTTCGGCTCATGTACCTGTGAAGCTGCTGAATCAGATTCCCGGCTTTACCGTTGCTACCGCAGCCTCTGTTGTGACCGTCACCGGGAGTAAGGGAAGCGCGAAGTTGAACAAGGACAATTCCATACTGTATAAAAACTCCAACTATGTCGCGTTCAAAACACTGCTTAAGCTTGGAGCCATAGACGGCAAGTATGCCACCAGCTCGTATACGCTGTTCATCTGGAGTACGGAAGAAGGCAAAATAAAGAGCAACAGTATGCTCTACGCCATCAGCAAGCTGCCAGGAACAATGGGCCAGGCTGTGGGCAAGAAGGTCTATCTATATGCACATCCCGGCAGCCACTGGGTGACAGATGTTCAATACGCGGATGATACAAATACTTCTACTTTCACCATGCTGAGCGAAGCTGGAATAACCTGGACGCTCGATCTGGACGACAGTGAGACCGACACGTTGTACACGGAAGAGAATCTCTTTGCTTTCAAAGAAAATTTCAACGGTGATTCGGCTTGGGCTGTAAATGCAAAGATTCCTGACAGTCCTTTTAAGAACATGGAGAAGGTTACGGTCAAAGATTTCCGTTCCAGTCCCGGTGATGGCAGTTTAGAGGTACAAATCCGCCGGGCGAACGGTCAGGAAATCTATATCAGTCTAGACACGACCGTTAACCCTGTTGATTACCTTATGGAGCTATTCTACTTTAAGAATCCTAGAACAGCTTATCCCAGCAGTGATGCCGTATGGGCTGCTATCCGGGATGAGCGGATCATTACCGACATGACGTTTGAACAAGTCTATCTGTCATGGGGAGAGCCCGACAGCTACAACGAAGATTTGGGATATATCGTTTACGGCCATCAATATCTGTATTTCATTAATAACAAGCTGAAATATTATTATGAGCTGTAGATGATTACGCCTAAGTCATTGGTAAACGGTACCTTACTGAAAAAGCCTCACCGTTGAGGCTTTTTGTTTTACGAAGGAAATTTAAAGAGTCTGCGCGGAGCGGTTAAAACCCAACCTTTGTTCATACCCATGAATATAGTTGAGGCCTGAGTGAGTTAACTCACCTGAATTAGCATAACCGGCTTCGTGAATATGGGTCAGGGTAATATTGAAATCTCTTTCGTCCATACCTATTTGATTGAAGCGGGGTTCCTTCTCTTCTTCAAGCAACTTCAGAATCTGATACACCGGGTCCGTACGTAGCAATTCATTCAGCTCCCTTCCTGTAATCAATATGGCTTTAGCATATGCACAAGGAGGGATGTTGGTGACAGTGATTACAAGGACTATTTCGTTTCATGCTCAATAATTTTCTTGTATAATGAATTCACTGGCTCTGGACAAGCTATTGAAAATATTTATTCCTGTCATTAATCATGTCGCAGAGAAATACAATCGTACACTGTAGGAGGACAATATGCAGCTAATTCAACCCAAAGACATCCAAACACAAATCGACCGGTTCACCGGTCAGGACCTTTATATACACCTGGAGCTCACAACTGGTGCTTATGCCAGTCACATTGACAGTTCGCGTCCGCCGGGATCGGCATTCATTAGTAATGCACTTATCCACTACACGCACGGCTCAATTTCGGGAACAGGTCCTTACCGGGTCGGCCTGAAGACAGAGCAGGGCTGGATTTATGCCGAGGGGCTTACCCATGTGGATGAGAACGAAACCGAGCGGCTAATTCTGGCCGGACATGATAATCAAGGCAAGCTGATTGTGGCATTGCAGCTTAGCCGGAACCCTTTTTAATGCAAATGGAGGATCAAGCAACCGTGAATAGCAGACCTATGCGAAATAAGAAGATCTTAGTTGTACTTCCCCATCCCGATGATGAGGCGTACTTTGTATCCGGAACCTTGGCTATGTACATTGAAGAAGGTGCTGAGGTTACTTATGCTTGTCTGACACTCGGCGAGATGGGCCGCAACATGGGGGTTCCGTTAATCGCGAACCGGGTTACCCTGCCGGTGATCCGTAAGGAGGAGCTCGCTGCGTCCTGTCAGGCAATAGGAATTCAAGACTTAAGAATGCTCGGCTTCCATGATAAAATGATCGAGTTCGAAGACCCGAATCTGCTGGATAGTCAGATTATGAAGCTGATTCAGGAACTGGCTCCGTCGCTAGTCATTACCTTTTATCCGGGGTACAGTGTCCATCCTGATCATGATGCCACCGGCGCTGCTGTTATTCGCACCATTGCCCGGTTACCTCTGACAGAAAGGCCAGTTGTACATTGCTCCGCTTTCTCTAACAATCATGAGAAGATGATCGGGAAAGCGGATGTAACTATAGATGTGACCTCATTCCTCGCTGTGAAGATTAAGTCCATTCTATCGCACAGCTCCCAGTTCCAGGAGGACAAGCTTCTTGGCGGCCGTGATATAACAGATGCTGTAATCCGCAGCAAGTTCGGCACCGAACGCTTCTGGACCTATTCATTCGAGGAGCATGATACGACTAACCGGAATGGAGAATTGCTGTGTGCGCAGACATAAGTGTTAAGTACATAGAACAAGTTTCCGTTACCGAACCGGACTATATTACAGTTAATCTCGAGGATGCAGTGAATTATGTGATGAATTTAGCTCGATAGGAGTGTTACAGATGACGGAACAACAAGTGTACGTCCGCTTCCCTGAGGATACAGATGCCGGTGAGCTTACAGCGATGTACAAGCGCAACCGGGAGTTTTTTGAGAAACATTCGCCTGATGTTCCTGAGGAGTTCTATACGGAAGAGTACCAGCGCGACAAGATTTCACAGTATAAGGAAGACAGGGAAGAGGACGAAAGATACGATTTCCTGGTATTCCATAAGGCGGATAACCGGATTATCGGCACCGTAGGGTTGTCTTTTGTGGTGCGGGGACCGCTGCAGAGCTGCATGATCGGGTACAGCCTGGATAAGGATTATAACGGAAAAGGTTACATGACGGAGGCAGTGAAGCAAGTAGTACACTATGCCTTCGAGGAGCTGAAGCTCCACCGGATCACAGGGGAAGCTTCCCCCGGAAATCCCGGGTCGATCCGTGTGCTGGAGAATGCCGGGTTCCACAAGGAAGGAATTGCCCGGCGCAACGTGAAAATCAAGGGAGTATGGGAGGATCATCAGATTCTGGCCATTCTCAATCCTTCAGATCTTATCTAACAGAAGCAATGCAGTCATAGCATTCATAATCTTAATTTCGGAGGTTCATCTATGAGTCAGCGTTTGCGTATCACCCGTTCGATGCAGGAAGGCAATGCAGAGCAAGCTATTACTTTGGAAGAGTGTACACAGTATTTTGCAGACAAACCCGATTTCTCGTACTCACAAGTCTTAACTGTAAAAGGACTCGAGAGCACGATGTCCATTGAGGGTGACTTTTTCATGTGGAGCTATGAAGGGATGGAGCTTCCTTTCCGATTGTACATGGGAGATCTGTACGTAGCGCTTTCAACAGAAGCCATAGTTCCTGTAATGCTCGAGGTTGCCACTGCCCTGCGGGCTGACGTGGTTGAAGGGTAGCTTTTCTCATATAATCATTACTAAAATCGCCCTGGGAAAAGGGGCTATCCCAATCAGCCGTTGCATGGCTTTTAGGGTAGCCCTTTTTTTGATTCATTCTCCAGAAGTTATTCATCTGCCATGGTGAAATTTATTGCGTGGACTGCTGCACGGAATCCATACGCCGCCAGCCCATGTATACCAGAGACAGAGCAACAATGGTGAGGATGATCCCCAGTACCCGGAATCCGCCGAAGCTGAACTGATTACCCATCACGATGCCGATCAGCAACGAAGAGAGAATGGTCCCGAAGTATCTGGACGTACTGAATAAACCGGAGGATACGCCGATGATGTCTTTGGGGGAACTGTTGAACAAGGCCGCTTGCATCGCGACATTGTTCAGTCCGTTACTGATTCCGAAGGCCGCCAGAGCCAGGCATATGCTGATCAACGGGGATGAGGGGTTCAACATCACGATCCATACTGACCCGAGTGTCATAAGGATTGCGGATACTACCATGGCTGGCCTTGGACCGGACACATCGATCCATTTTCCTGCCAGCGGAGAGACAACCAGTGAGCATAAACCCAGACTTAACATAAGAATTCCCGTGTGGAACTCGCTGACATGACGAACCAGCTGCAGGTAAGACGGCAAGCCGAAAAAGACAGAATAAAACAGAAGATTAACCAGCATGAACTGGAGATTGACCCAAGTCAGCGCCGGATAGCTCGCGAAAGTCCGCAGCGGAATAAAGGGTGACTTGGCGATGAGCTCATGCCGCACGAAGAATGCAAGTAGAACGAGTCCGGCCAGGCCGGCTATAACATTGAATAAGGAGACATGTCCGGAGGATTTGGCAGACAGCAGTTGAGCTAGCAGGGCAACCAGACCTACAGAGAAAAGCAGAATACCAGTTACATCCATACGGTTCATCCATTGGCGTACAGACAGCTTATTGGCAGCGGCAGCCAGCGGCTGGTCCTTCGGGATAGTCCTCCAGGCTAACACGAAGCTTGCCGTCACAAAGGGAACATTGATGAAGAAGATGGACGACCAGCCCCATAAGTGAATCAGTACCCCTCCGATAAAAGGCCCAATGGCTGCGGCTCCCGATGTGAACATAGACAGTACAGACAGCGCGGTAGCCTGCTTCTCCGTAATATGAACCCGTACAATAGCCATTCCTACCGCCACCACCATACTGGTTCCAACGGATTGTACAATCCGGAATACGATCAGCCACCCGAAGCCCGGAGCCAAAGGAGCTAATATAGAAGCAACGAAGACGATAACCAGCCCGGTAAGAAAGATGCTCCTGCGGCCGAATATATCACTGGCTTTGCCCATGACAGGTTGAGCAACCGCGCTGGCAATATAGAATGAGAAGATAATCCAGGAGACTACGGTGTAATCAAGCTGGAACTGATGCTGTAATCGTGGTATAGCCACAGAAACCATTGAAGAGTTGAGCGGGTTTAGCAGGATTCCCAGCCCGACGGATATCATTAACCACCAGCTGCGGGTATTCATTGTAATTTCCCCCTATCATTGCGTTAGGGATATCGTACTTGAAATGGGTTATTTACTCCAACGCATTTTATGTTATGATTTCATAGACTTGAGGGAATGAATGGAGGCGGGTTATGGAACTTCTTCAATTGCAATATTTCATCGCAGTGGCCCGTTTGGAGCATATGACCGAGGCTGCACATACGTTGCATGTGACTCAGTCCTCACTCAGCAAGACCATCCAGCGCCTGGAAGAGGATCTTGGTGTTCCCTTGTTTGACCGGACCGGAAGGAAGCTGCGCTTAAATGAGTCCGGCAGCAGATTCCTTCCGCGTGCGGAGAAGGCCTTGTTTGAATTGGAGCAGGGGAGGCAGGAGCTTAGAGATCTGTCCAGCCTGGAGCCGGATACACTTGAATTAGCAGTCACCACCGCAAGCACATTGCCTAATATCCTCCGGGAATTCCGCAAAAAGCTGCCGGCTGTCCATTTTCACGTACAAATGCTGTCCATGCAGGAGATGATTACCCTTCTTCGAAGGGGAGAGGTCGATTTCTGTTTGTCCTCACCTCCGGTATGGGTAGAAGATATGGAGTGTCAAATCGTCTGCACCGACCCTATCTATGTTGCCGTTCCAGCGGGGCACCGTTTGGCAGGCCGCCAGAGCTTATCGCTAATAGAGCTCAAGGATGAATGGTTTGCCGGTGTCACAAGAGGCTACGGGATTCGTGATTTGGTGGACTCCGTATGCCAATCCGCAGGATTTACCCCACAGTATGTGTATGAAGGGGATGAACCGGCAAGGCTCGTCGCCCTGGTGGAAGCCGGAATCGGCTTAGCCTTCATACCCGGCACGGCCAAGAATTCCCAGGATAATATAGTGTTGATCCCTGTTGAGGATCAGGGACTGGTCAGGGAAATCGCCTTGTTATGGCTTAAAAGCCGCTACATTTCACAGGCTGGACGGATATTCCGTGACGTTGTTATTGAATATTTTAATGGAAACAATGAAGAATGAAGGAGGCTGTGACCCATGGATACTAATCAAGTTGAACATAAGCGCGTTCTAGTTGTATTTCCGCATCCCGATGATGAAGCCTTCGCTGCTGCAGGGACCCTGGCGAAGTACATCGACAGCGGTTCCGGGGTGACCTATGCCTGTCTGACCTTAGGGGAGATGGGGCGGAACATGGGAATCCCGCCATTCGCGAACCGGGTTACTTTGCCGGAGATCCGCAAGGAAGAATTGATAGCCTCCTGCCGTGCGATTGGCATACAAGATTTAAGGATGCTTGGTTTCCACGATAAAATGATTGAATTCGAAGACCCGCAGCTGCTGGATAATACACTGCTGGCACTGCTCGAGGAATTGACCCCATCGCTCGTAATTACTTTCTATCCCGGTTATAGTGTCCATCCCGATCACGATGCCACCGGAGCCGCTGTCATCCGGGCGGTCAGCAGGCTCCCGGCTGCGCAGCGGCCAATAGTTCACTGTATTGCGTTCTCCAGCAACCATGAGCAGATGATCGGCCCGGCGGATGTGAACGTAGACGTAACTGCATTCCTAGCGAAGAAAATGGCCTCGATTCAGTCCCACCGTTCGCAATATCAAGCAGCGGAGCTTGTTGGAAGCCGGGAGCTGACCGCGGAGGAGATTCAAATCCGCTTCGGACGGGAATCCTTTTGGACCTACCGGGTGGAATAAGTGCTACAATAATAATGTTAATGCACTAAGGCGTCGGGAGGGCAGGCCATGAACAAAGAAGAACAGGTCCTGATGAATTTCAGGGATTTATTTAACAAGCTGAGCTGGCTGAATAAATCCAAGATGGAAGAGAGTCTTAAGGGGTACAAGCCCTCTGAGGTACATTGCATCGAATATATCGGGCAAAATGCGGATTCCAACGTGACCATACTTGCGGAGCATTTTTATATGACTAGAAGTGCCATAAGCAAAATAACCAAGAAACTTATGGAAAAGGGCTATATCGAAAGCTACCAGAAGCCGGATAATAAGAAGGAAATCTATTTCAGGCTTACGAAGCAAGGGGAAGCGGTCAGCAAAGTCCATGAGGAGCTGCACCAGGAATTCCGCGAGCGGGATAAAGCCGTATTCGAGCAGGTAACCGAGGAGCAATATGACAATATGCTTGGCTTCATAGAGAAGTATAGCAGGCATTTGGATACAGAAATCACAAAACTTGGTGCAGATTTGAAATCGGAATGAATTGAATACTGATAATGAAACCTCAGGCAGCCGGGCTCTTTCGAGAACGGTTGTCTTTTTATTGCATAGAAAGCTGCCGGTGGAGCGGACTGAGGGGCACCCCTGGAGATTTTGTTATTGCGATTTTTGTTGACGAGGAAACAAAAATGCAGTAGGATGATTATGCTTCCTAGGAAACATAATCATCGCATTTGAGGGGAGAATCACATGTTCAAATCCAGATCACACCCTACACAGAATACAGAACAAACCGTAGACAGACACGCTTTAATCTTCGGCCTCATCTCTGTATTTCTGTGCGGAATAGGCTTCAGCATCATCGCACCTGTTGTGCCATTCTTAGTTCAGCCTTATACAAGCAGTCCGGGAGAACAAGCGATAATGGTTACACTGCTGACCTCCGTTTATGCATTCTGCGTGTTTTTTGCAGCCCCGGTACTTGGAGCACTAAGCGACAAATACGGCCGCCGTCCATTGCTCTTAATATGCCTGTTAGGTTCTGCAATCGGGTACTTTATTTTTGGTATAGGAGGAGCTCTATGGGTACTGTTCGCCGGACGGATCATAGAAGGTATAACAGGCGGGAGTATCAGCACGATCTTTGCCTATTTTGCAGACATTATTCCTCTGGAGCAGAGAACCAAATACTTTGGCTGGGTGAGTGCGGTCGTAGGTGCAGGAACCATCATTGGCCCGAGTGTAGGCGGGTTACTTGCCAAGTTTGGTTATGCTGTACCGATGTATTTTGGAGCGGTTGTTACTTTGTTAAATGTTGTATATGGACTCTTGTTCATGCCGGAGAGCCTGGACAAGAATAACAGACTGAAAGAGATTACCTTTGTAAGACTGAATCCATTCTCACAGCTGGCCAGTCTGCTCTCCATGAAGAATCTAAACAGGCTGCTTATCTCAGCATTCCTGCTATGGATACCCAATGGTTCCCTGCAGGCTGTGTTCTCACAATTTACAATGGATACTTTCAGCTGGAAGCCGGCAATCATCGGACTGATGTTCTCCATCATGGGTTTCCAGGATATCCTGTCACAGGGCTTCATTATGCCCAAGCTTCTGAAGAAATTAAATGATAAACAGATAGCCATTCTGGGAATGGTCTCGGAGATTATAGGCTATGGGTTCATTGCCATTTCGTCTCTCTTTACGTTCTATCCACTTTTCATTGCTGGAATGTTCATCTTCGGCTTTGGTGATTCGATCTTTGGACCTTCGTTCAACGGGATGCTATCCAAGTCTGCCGATTCGAGCGAACAAGGGAGGATTCAAGGCGGCAGCCAATCGATTCAGGCGTTGGCCAGGATGATCGGGCCTCTCATTGGGGGGCAAATCTATGTCTCACTTGGACATTCCGCGCCTGCTGTTATGGGGATCATCCTAATCGCAGCGGCAATACCTGTTCTATACAAGAGAACGCATGTAACAATGTAAAATGTCTTGCAGCCCCCCCCGCCAATCGGCGGGGCTGCTTGTTCTTCCCATATAATTATGGTATAACTTATTATAAGTGATTTAATAAGTCGCGATTGAGGTGCAGGTCGGCCGATAACTCTACAAGAAAAGGCAGGAACAAACAATGAACCAGAAAGAAAGAATGCTTGCAGGACTTCCTTATAAAGCCTGGCTCGATGGATTAACGGAAGAGAGAACAGCTGCCAGACTGATGGTCCATCAGTTCAATCTGCTCCGTCCCGATGAAGAAGAGGAGAGAGCAGCACTGATCCGGAAGATTATCGGCAAGACAGGAGAGGTAGTTCATATCGAAGCGCCCTTCCACTGCGATTATGGAACGAACATCTCTGTGGGGAATAATTTCTATGCTAATTTCAACTGTACCATTCTTGATGTCGGCAGAGTCGTCATCGGAGATAATGTCATGTTTGCTCCGAATGTATCGCTCTATACCGCAGGACATCCCATCCATCCGGATTCCAGAAATTCAGGATATGAGTACGGTATTGCTATAACGATCGGCAATAATGTCTGGATAGGCGGCAATGTCATAGTCAATCCCGGTGTAACCATAGGTAACAATGTAGTGATCGGGGCTGGCAGCGTGGTTACCAAGGACATTCCCGATAACGTGATAGCAGTAGGCAGCCCATGCAGAATTATACGTGAGATCACAGAGGAAGACCGGAAATATTATTATAAGAATAGAGAATTTGATGTTACGGATTACTAAATAAGCACATAGGTTGCTCTCAGCGGTCCATGCACACCCACCACGAGTTTCATTTCGATATCGGCGGAATTGGAGGGACCGGAGATGAAATTAATCGATGAGCCCACCGGCTCACCGGCTTGAATTCTCCGGTTAAACGCTGCTGCTGCCTGAGTAGAACGGAGCACAAGCCTCTTTCGCTCAATCACCGCAATATAATGGGCAGGCAGGAAGTGAAGGGAACGGCCCTGATCCGGGCGGCTCTCCACAACAACCGTTCCGGACTCGGCCAGCGCACAGTCGGCGAAGATAATCGCTGTATTCGCTGATTCAGCCCGCCTAATATTCTCCTCTCTTCCTGCCGCTTCCTCCCACATGGCGACATCCGGGAACTCCAGCCCATATTCGGCAAACCGGGGATCTCCGGAAGTCATTACCAGCCCGCCGCCATTCGCTGCTATAAGATCATCCAAGGTCCGCTGCAGAATCTCCGGCTGTGATTCAATCACCTGAGTGTGAATGAAGAAACACTGCTCCTTAAGAATCTCTACCAGATCGTCGTTTGTTAGCTCGCCATAGCTGTCCGGAATCAAGTCCTGTATAACAGGCCGCTGAACATTAGTCTTACGTTCCCGGCCCAGCTTAGCGGCAATTGTATTCAGAAAAGCCTCCTTATTCGAGGATACTGTCATTGCTCTGACCCTCCTTTACGTTTCTCCATCCATGCCCGGAAGCTGTCCTGCTGCTTGACGGGCTGCTTGAGGTCGCGGGCTTGAATCCAGCCATGAATCAAGGCGGGGCCTCTTACGATTCGCCCCTGTTTACTCATCAATCGGCTGGCGGAGTGTGCTAACCGCAGGGTCCGGCCGAACAGGGCAGGGGAGGACAGCAGCCGGCTGGCCGCCTTCATCTGAAGCCTGTCTGCGGCGCCGGTTCTTCGCTGCTCGACAATGTTCTGGCGGTGCATGATCAGCTGCTCATGCAGCGGAATCTTCACCGGGCAGACATCTGTACAAGCACCGCAGAGACTGGAGGCAAACGGCAGCTCCTTATAGTCATCGTACCCGCCAAGCAGCGGAGTGATTACCGCACCAATCGGGCCCGGATAGATTGATCCGTAAGCATGCCCGCCGATATGGCGGTAGATCGGGCAGACATTAAGGCAAGCACCGCAGCGGATACACTGCAACGCCTCGTTAAATTCACTTCCCAGAATATCGGACCGGCCGTTGTCGACAACAACCAGGTGGAATTCCTCGGGACCATCTGTCTCTCCAGCTGCAGAAGGCCCCAATACGGTAATGTAGCTGGTTAATTTCTGTCCGACGGCACTGCGGCAGAGCAGGTTATCCAGAACCTCCATTTCCTCCATGGTTGGAACAATCCGTTCCATACCCATCACCGCAATATGGGTCTTCGGAATGGCAGCCGTAAGATCACCATTGCCCTCATTGGTCACCAGATTGATCGCTCCCAGATTAGCTATGGCGAAGTTGCAGCCCGTGATCCCGACTTCGGCTTCCAGGAACTTCTGCCGCAGAACCGTCCGGGCGAATCCGGCCAGATTCTCCGGGGTTTCATCTCCCGTATATCCAAGCTTCTCGGTAAATACCTTTTGGATTTGTCTCCGGTCTTTATGCAGCGCGGGAGCGACGATATGCGAGGGCGGGTCCCAATCATCCATTTGGAGGATATACTCCCCAAGATCCGTCTCAATCAGCTCACAGCCGGCTTCGATCAGTACACGGTTCAGCTCAATTTCCTCCGTGACCATAGATTTGGATTTTACAACTTTTTTGGCCTGCTTGCGCACGATAACATCTCTTATATAACTGCTGGCCTCTTCTTTGGTAGCTGCAAAATAAATATGGCCGCCTTGTCGCTCCACATTATCAGCGAGCTGCTCGAGATAATAATCCAGATTCTGCAGGGTATGCTGGCGGATAAGCTGGCCTACGTTCCGCCACTGCTCCCAATCCCCTAGTGCGGTGGCGGCAGACAGACGTCTCGTCTTGAGACTGTCCTGCGCAGAACCGACAGCATTTCGCATGAATGAATCCCCAAGGCCATCCAAAGTCCGTTCGTTGAAATTACGTTTATCGGTTTGCAGGCTCAAGTCCGGCTTCCTCCTCTGCTCACAACAGGCTGATGCTGATTCAGCACTTCTGCAATATGCATAATCTTGACAGGCTCACCCTTGCGGGACAGTCGCCCCCCGATATTCAGCAGGCAGCCCATATCCGCACTGATCAGAATATCTGCGCCGGTATCCTTGATACATCCGCATTTCTCGTCTACCATCTGCTCGGAAATCTCAGGCATCTTGACCGAAAAGGTTCCGCCAAAGCCGCAGCAGTTATCGCTGTTCTTAAGCGGCTCCAGCTGCAGTCCTCTGACGTGTTCAAGCAGCTGATATGGAGTTTCCTTCTCACCCAGCAGTCTTGTCATATGGCAGGAACGGTGGTAAGTGGCGGTCCCTTCAAGGCTTGCACCAACATCAGTGACGCCAAGCACCCTGACGATGAACTGAGTGAACTCATAGGATTTCTCTTTCAAAGCAACCGCTTTCAATTCCCACTGCGGATCACCTTTGAAGATCTTCGGGTATTCATGGAACATAGCAATGCAGGAGCCGGAAGGACCCACGACATAATCGGAGTTCTCGAAGGCAAGCATCATATTCTGCATGGCGAGCTTCGAATCCTTCAGATAGCCGCTGTTATACGTGGGCTGCCCGCAGCAGACCTGCGAAGCCGGGAAATCGATCTCACAACCCAGTCTCTCAAGGACTTCAACCATAGCAATACCGACCTCCGGGGTCATAAGGTCTACTAAACAAGTAGAGAAAATACTGACTTTCACAGCCGATCCCTCCAATCAATGTAACCCTATATTCATAGCTTAACTCAAGAAGTCAATGAAAAACAACACAAAAACAAATAGTAAATGTGAATCTTATTGACAATAAATATTGATAGCGTTTACACTATGGTTGGGCAATTGTAATAATCTACCTTGAGGGGGAGAAACAGTGACCAAGCATTTGATGTATATCGATGGCCAATTTACGGAATCCGAAGGTAAAGAATGGATCGAAGTAACCAACCCGGCAACAGATGAAGTAATCTCACAGGTTCCCAAGGCCACAAGGAATGATGTCATACGTGCCATTAATGCAGCGGAAGAAGCCCAATCAGCCTGGGAGGAAACTCCGGCGGTCGAGAGAGGCAGATATTTGCATGCCATTGCAGACGGGATTCGCGCGGAAGCGGACAGCATCGCCAGGCTGATCTCGGAAGAAGTAGGCAAGACACTGGAATTATCTACGGTAGAGGTTAACTTTACAGCGGGTTATTTGGATTATATGGCGGAATGGGCACGGCGTTATGAAGGGGAGATCGTTCAGAGCGACCGTGATAATGAGAATATTTTTGTGTTTAAACGGGCGATTGGTGTAACGACAGGTATCCTGCCCTGGAATTTCCCGTTCTTCCTGATCGCGAGAAAGATGGCTCCGGCGCTGATTACCGGCAATACGATTATCGTCAAGCCAAGTGCGGAATCCCCGAACAATGCCGTGGCCTTCAGCCGTATTGTTGATAAAGCCGGTCTGCCCAAAGGGGTATTCAACCTGGTAACAGGCAGAGGCGGAGAAGTGGGCCATGAACTAGCCAGCAATCCGAAAGTCGGAATGGTCAGTCTTACAGGAAGCGTACCAGCCGGACAAAAGGTGATGGAGGCAGCCGCCGAGAATATCATCAAGGTCAGTCTGGAGCTGGGGGGCAAGGCACCGGCCATTGTTATGAAGGATGCCGATCTGGACCTGGCCATCAAAGCGATTGTGGATTCCCGTGTGATTAATACAGGCCAAGTCTGTAACTGTGCAGAGCGCGTCTATGTACATGAGGCCATTAAGGATGAATTCACCTCCCGCCTGGTTGAAGCTATGAAGGCAGTGAAATATGGAGACCCGCTCAAGGATAAGGATATTCAAATGGGACCTCTGATTAATAAAGCCGCACAAGAATCGGTTCAGCAGAAGGTGGACCGGGCAGTTCAAGAAGGCGCTACAATTGCTCTAGGCGGTAAAAAAGTAGAAGGTGCAGGCAGCTTCTTCGAGCCCACGGTCATCACCGATGCCACCAACGACATGGAGATTGTGCAGGATGAAATCTTCGGACCGGTTATCCCGGTCATTACGTTCTCCACCCTGGATGAAGCAATCGCGCTCGCCAATGACAGTGAATTCGGATTGACCTCTTCGTTATACACTCAGAATCTGAATGTCGCCATGAAAGTGATCAAACGTCTGAAATACGGAGAGACCTACATTAACCGCGAGAATTTTGAAGCGATGCAGGGCTTCCATGCAGGCTGGAGAAAGTCCGGGATCGGCGGTGCCGACGGCAAACATGGCCTGAACGAATACCTGCAGACGCACGTAGTCTATCTACAGTATGACAAGTCAGTTAACTAAATGAACTCATAATTTTCGCGGATATAATAAATGCTCCCAGGCAGTTTGGGAGCATTTTTGCGTGGCTATTCAAGACTTTTCTTCAAATAATATTTCGTTTGGCCTTCCTGGGGACAATCATGGATCTCCCCGAAGATCTCATACCCCAGCTTCTGATAAAAGTGCGGAGCCTGCCAGCTCATGGTGGTTAATTCACTCACTTTACAGCCGCGCAACCGGGCTCTGTCTTCCAGCTCCCTGAGCAGTATTCCGCCTAGTCCGTTGCCTCTATAGGCGGGATCGACAGCCAGCAGGTGAACATTTAGAATCTTCCAGACCATATCACCGGTAATGCCTCCTACATATGTATCACCTTCATACGCTGCCAGTGAGATCACTTCGCGCTCATAAGGCGGGATAGTATCATCCATCCGCCGGCTATGCTCCTCCAGTAATCCCGAGATTTCCTGCTGATTCTGCTCCAGATTTAAATCTGCGATTCTCAACATGCAACCACCCTTTCTGCTGAAATTGTAACACAAATTTAAATTATTATTGACAATTTGCCCGTAGTTAAATATATTGTTCATAAGAATAAAAGTTTCCCGAAGGAAACATTTATGTATCTAGAACTTATTGTTTCGTACAGGAAACAAAATATCAAGGCCCATAACTTCATCAGATTTCAGACAGCAATTAGCAGATAAGGAGTTTGTATATGATCGAGATTAAAGACCTAAACGTTGATTATTTCGGCAGTCCAGCACTGGAGAATGTAAATCTCGAGATCCCGTTCGGGCATACGGTGGGTATCATCGGACCGAATGGCGCAGGGAAATCAACACTGATTAAGGCATTATTAGAAGTGATTAAGAAGAGAACTGGCTCGGTCAGGGTTGAGGGCAGGGATATTTCGGAGTACAAACGGAAGATTGCCTATGTGCCGCAAAAAAACGATATTGATCTCACGTTTCCGATCACGGTGAAGGATACGGTGTTGACTGGAACGTACCCCAACCTGAGAATCTTCCAGCGCCCCGGCAAAAAAGAGCGGGAACGGGCCGAGGAATGTATGGCGATGGTGGATATAAGCGATCTTGCGAATAAGCAAATCAGCAATTTATCAGGCGGACAGCTGCAAAGGGTCTTTATTGCCAGGGCACTCGCCCAGGGAGCGAACGTTTTTTTCCTGGATGAACCGTTTGTCGGGATCGATATGGTCAGTGAGAAGATTATCGTGAATCTGCTTAAGCATCTTCGTGAAGAGGGGAAAACCATTCTCGTCGTTCACCATGATCTGCATGAGGTGGAAGAGTATTTTGACAAAATTATTATCCTGAATAAAAAACTGATCGCCTTTGGAGATGTGAAAGATACCTTCACTACCGAAAATATCCGCGCTGCATATGGTGCCTCCTTGGGCAATGTGATCATCAAAGGGGCAGGAGGGGCCGAACATGATTAATTATATGTCAGACTTGTTCAACATCCCGGTCTACGCGCTTAACGCCGGCTTATCCGCCATCATCCTGGGCATTGTATCGGGGGCGCTGGGCAGCTTCATTGTTCTCCGGAAGATGTCGCTGATGGGCGACGCTTTATCTCATGCTGTACTGCCTGGTGTAGCCTTGTCCTACATACTGGGGATCAACATCCTGCTGGGCGCATCCCTGTTTGGCCTGTTAGCCGCCATCCTCATTCAATTCATTACAAGCCGCAGTACGATCAAAAGCGACACCTCCATCGGCATTATACTCAGTTCATTTTTCGCCCTTGGGATAGTTCTTATTACTTTTGCCAAAAGCGGACTGGATCTGACTCATATTCTGTTCGGAAATATCCTCGCTGTTCCGCAGTCTGAGTTAACGCAATCTTTCATCATCATGCTCGTTGTGATTGCCATTATTGTATTGCTGTATAAAGAGCTGCTGATCAGTTCGTTCGATCCGGTAGTTGCCAAGGCTTATGGTTTAAAAACAGGCTTCTACCATTATCTGCTGATGATGCTGCTGTCTGTAGTTACGGTATCCTCGTTATCGCAAGTGGGGATTGTGCTGGTCATTGCGATGCTGGTGATCCCGGCAGCCACCTCCTATTTATGGACCCATACGCTGATCCACATGATTGTATTAGCCTCTGCCGTGGGTGCGGTATCGGGAATTGTAGGGGTGTATCTCAGCTTTGGCTTTAATCTCCCGACAAGTGCCACGATAGTACTGGTAGGTGTGAGCCTGTTTGCGGTCTCCTTCATACTGTCACCCAAAAATAATTTCTTAAGGAAAGGGCTGAAGCAAGGATGAAACAATTCAAATGGCTATCATTTATCGTACTGATCTCACTGCTCGCTGCTTGTTCTAATACTAATGAGGGGGAAGCGGGTGAGGATAAGCTGCAGATTGTTGCCACGTACTCCATCATCGCGGATATGACCGAGAATATTGTCGGGGACAAAGCTGAGGTATACAGTATGGTTCCCATCGGAACAGACCCGCATATGTACGATCCATTACCCGCAGATACGGGCAAGGTGTCCAGCGCTGACCTGATTTTCTATAACGGGCTGAATCTGGAGACGGGAAAAGGATGGTTCCAGGACCTGCTGAAGGTGACGAACAAGAACGAGGTTGCTTTTGCAGTCTCCGATGAAGTGACCCCGATGTATCTGACTGAGAAAGGCAAGGAAACGCAAGTAGACCCTCATGCCTGGCTGGACATCCAGAATTCCATTAAGTATGTGGATGTGATCACCAAACGTGTAATTGAACAGGACCCGGACAACAAGGAGTATTATCTTAACAATCAGACAGCCTACGTGAAGGAACTGAATGAGCTGGACCAATACGCCAAAGAGGAAGTAAATAAGATCCCGCAGGAACAGCGGATTCTTGTTACCAGCGAAGGGGCATTCAAGTATTTCTCGAAGGCTTACGGCTTCGAATCGGCTTTCATCTGGGAGATTAATACGGACAGCCAAGGGACGCCGGAGCAAATGAAACGGATCATCAGTATTATTGAAGAGAATCAGGTGCCTGCATTATTCCTGGAGACGAGCGTGAATCCCAAGACGATGGAGACCATCTCTAATGAGACAGGAGTGCCTATACATTCTAAGATCTTCACTGATTCCTTAGCTAAAAAAGGGGAAGACGGCGACACCTACATTAAGATGATTCAATGGAATATCGACAAGGTCATCGAAGGGCTGTCACCTGTTAAATGAAGGTAAAGGCACATGAAGAGTGTCCAAAAGGCGGAATCCGCTGCTTGGAACACTCTTTTTAGGTTTCATGGTTTGCTGCGGATGCCCGCTTTGCGAGGTGTTTTGCGGACATTATTACATGAACTGCAAGCATTCCGTTATGGATATGCCACGCCTAGTCTCGTATAATCAACTGGTGTACTGCATTTTACTTACGAGAAATCGGGCAGGAGGTGAGCCTGTTGGAGAATCGATGGGCTATAGTTACGGGTGCTGACCGGGGCGTTGGGCTGAGTCTGGTTAAGGCACTGCTGGAGCAGGGTTATCATGTGTTGGCCGGGCAGTATCTGCAGGAGAGCAATGAATACTTGGAGCAACTGAAGACAGTTTATGATCAGCACCTGCAGGTGCTTACGCTGGATATAAGCGACGGGGATAGTGTACAACAAGCAGTGGAGGCTATAGCAGCTTGCACGGACCAAGTGGACATACTGATTAACAACGGGGCGATTCTGGGTGATATGAGCAAGACGATTCAGGATACGCTGGATTTTGATGAAATGGAGCAGGTCTTCCGGGTGAACACGCTAGGCTCGCTGCGGATGTCGAATGGCTTAATTGATTCTATTCTCCGGAGTGACAGCAAGCTGATCGTCAATATTTCATCAGAAGCAGGCAGTATTGGAACCTGCTGGCGCAACAGCTGGTACGCTTACTGCATGTCCAAGGCGGCGCTTAATATGCAGTCTCAGTTAATTCAGAATCAGATTACGGCGCAGGGCGGCAAGGTAATGGTTATCCATCCCGGGCATGTCCAGACTTATATGCAGGGGAAGCTGGATACAACCGGGAGCCTTACCGCTGATGAATCAGCCGGGTCTATTATGCAACGAATTGAGAATCGCCTGAAGCCGGATTACGGACAGCAAGAGCTCACTCTGATTGACTATGCAGGTAATACGCTGCCCTGGTAAGTGGTGAAGATCCAATATCATTTTAAAATCCTGCACAAATTGCAACAATTTGCTCATTTTTCCGGCGCCAATCCGCAATTGTTGTATGAAATGCAGCATTTCTTCGCTTCCCAGCGGCTTACTGGAATAATTCTTGTATTTTTATACGAAAATAAACGTAGGCTTTAGTAGGCATGAGCTTAGCACGTGTTTTAAAAGTAACTCTTTCGGGATAAACTTAGTCTTAAAGGCGCAAAAAGTCCCCCTACCCCAATCATTGAGCGATTTTTTAAAAATCAGCTCGTTTCAGGGGACGTCACTTGAACCGTTAAGCCTAACTTTTCGATTTGTTTCAAGTAATAAGCTAACGCCTTTTCCTTGGACGTGCTCTCCGGCACGTCTTTTTCTTCGTATCCGGATCTGTTTTTCATTAAGCTGTAAATAATCTTTACCAGTAAATGTGCCGTTGCTACACACGCTTTTTTGTCTCCACGCCGTTTTCGAACCCGCCTAAAGTGCTGACCGATGCGATTGGAGGATTTCTCATTCGCCCATGCCGCCTGGGTTAACGCGCGTTTCAAAAACTTGTTTCCCGGCAGACATTTCGTTTTTTTATACGAAAATAAACGTAGGCTTTAGTAGGCATGAGCTTAGCATGTGTTTTAAAAGTAACTCTTTCGGGATAAACTTACTCTTAAAGGCGCAAAAAGTCCCCCTACCCCAATCTTTGAGCGATTTTTTATAATCAGCTCATTTCGGGGGACGTCACTTGAACCGTTAAGCCTAACTTTTCGATTTGTTTCAAGTAATAAGCTAACGCCTTTTCCTTGGACGTGCTCTCCGGCACGTCTTTTTCTTCGTATCCGGATCTGTTTTTCATTAAGCTGTAAATAATCTTTACCAGTAAATGCGCCGTTGCTACACACGCTTTTTTGTCTCCACGCCGTTTTCGAACCCGCCTAAAGTGCTGACCGATGCGATTGGAGGATTTCTCATTCGCCCATGCCGCCTGGGTTAACGCGCGTTTCAAAAACTTGTTTCCCGGCAGACATTTCGTTTTAGATTTCCGTCCTGCACTTTCCTTGTTTCCTGGGCTGACGCCTGCCCAAGACGTCAATTGTTCCTCCGTTTCGAAACGCTGATGCACCTCCGGACCGAGTTCAGCAAAAATAGCCGCAGCCGTATTGCGTTCAATCCCAGGGATTGAATCGAGCCACTCGAGTTCTTCGGCATACGGTGCTAGCTTGCCTTCAATCCGGGCTTCCACTTGCTCGATTTGCTTCTCCAGATACAACAGATGATCCCAGTGAAGCCGCATCATCTCCCGATGGTGACGGCGCACACGCCCATTCAACGCTTCCATGAGTTCGGGGACCTTTTTCTTTAGTTTTGTCTTCACGAGCCCACGAAGCTGTTCTTCGTCCAGCACCTCGCCATTCATTAATTGCTCCAGCAACAAACGGCCCGATACGCCAAAGACATCCGTGATAAAACTGGACAATTTGATATTTCCATCCTGCAGCAGTTTATGAATCCGATTCTTTTCAGCCGTGATCGCTTGAACCATTTTTACCCGGTACCGGGTCCAGTCCCGCAGATCCCGCAACTGCTCGGGCAGGACTACACTTGCTTGAACCAATCCGCACCGATGCAGTTTCGCAATCCAAAAGGCATCGTTCATATCGGTTTTTCGTCCAGGAATGTTTTTAATCGTCCGGGCATTCGCCAAGACGATGTTGCACGTCGATTCGAGTACATTCCAGACCGGTTTCCATAATACCCCTGTACTCTCCATCGCTACCTCCTGACACCGATTTGCGATAAGCCAGTCCTGAAGCCGCAATAATTCACGCGTTGTCGTTCCGAACGTCGAGATTTGCTTTTGGGGAGTGTGGTCCAGTGGCCCGTTTAGAATACAAGCGACGACCGTTTTGTTATGAACATCGAGACCCGCACAACATTCACGTATAGCATCCATGAATCCATCCTACTTTCTGGTCAATTAACAAATCATGCGCTCATTCGTTTAGAATTTTATACACGCACTTTGATGTGCAATAGGCGGTGCCTGAGAGTCGCAATGGGACAGTTTATACAACAGGGTTTTTGGCCCCAATAAATGCTCGTCCACGGATTTGTTATCTTTAGTTTTTCCAGGTTTTAGGCATAGAAACATAGGGGGACCTATTTTCATTCTAGGAGGTGACGCCGAGGCGTCATGGAAGTTTATAC